>NZ_JBYNDP010000126.1:0-9870 GCF_059783535.1 Tateyamaria sp.
CAAACAGCAAACGGACCCTGTTCCTCAAGCGCCGCCTGCGCGTCCGGAACAAACTGCGCAAGGTCAACGCCGGGCGTCCCCGCCTGAGCGTGCACCGTTCCAACAAGAACATCAGCGTGCAGCTGATCGACGATGTGAACGGCGTGACCCTCGCCTCAGCCTCGACCCTGGAAAAAGATCTGGGGGTTGTGGGCAAGAACAACGTGGAAGCCGCCACCAAAGTTGGCACCGCGATTGCCGAGCGCGCGAAGAAAGCTGGCGTGGAAGAAGCATATTTCGACCGCGGTGGTTTCCTCTTTCATGGCAAGGTGAAGGCTCTGGCCGACGCTGCACGTGAAGGCGGTCTGAAAATCTAAGACCCTGAGAGGGGCGGTGACGCCCCTCCGATGATCCGGGGGCCATTCCGGTCCACTAGGATTGAGTAGAACTGGCGCGAGCCACCAATTCAAAGGATGTTCTGATGGCAGAACGTGATAACCGCCGGGGCAACCGTCGCGACCGCGACGAGGCACCGGAATTTGCAGATCGCTTGGTTGCGATCAACCGTGTGTCGAAAACCGTGAAGGGTGGTAAGCGCTTTGGTTTCGCTGCCCTCGTCGTTGTTGGCGACCAGAAGGGCCGCGTAGGTTTCGGCAAAGGTAAAGCGAAAGAGGTCCCCGAGGCCATTCGCAAAGCCACCGAGCAAGCCAAGCGCCAGATGATCCGCGTGCAACTGCGCGAAGGTCGGACCCTGCACCACGACATGGAAGGTCGCCACGGCGCCGGTAAGGTCGTCATGCGCACCGCGCCTGAAGGTACTGGTATCATCGCCGGTGGTCCGATGCGTGCCGTGTTCGAAATGCTGGGCGTGAAGGACGTTGTGTCCAAATCCATCGGCTCGCAAAATCCCTACAACATGATCCGCGCCACCATCGACGGCCTGAAAAAAGAGCAGTCGCCCCGTGGTGTTGCGCAGCGTCGTGGCAAGAAAGTTGCTGACATCCTGCCCAAGCGCGAAGACGCGCCGCAAGAGTCCGCTCAAGTGGCTGAGGAGGCCTGAGACAGATGGCAAAGACTATCGTCGTCAAACAGATCGGCTCGCCCATCCGTCGTCCGCAAGAACAGCGCGCGACCCTGATTGGCCTGGGCCTGAACAAGATGCACAAGACCCGCGAGCTGGAAGACACACCTTCCGTGCGCGGCATGGTTCGGAAAATCCCGCACCTGGTCGAAATCATCGAAGAGAAGGGCTAAACGCCCCGAACGGATCGCAAGATCCTATTGAACTCAGACGCCGCGCAGGACCTGCGCGGCGTTTTTCGTATGACGCGGGACAAAGATCGGTGCACGCGCCTGGCGGGCACGCCCAAGCAGGATGGCCACGACAATGGCCCCGTTCAGAACCCATAGGTACAGCGGATAGGCCAGCAACACCCAGTCCAGACCGCCCACGGCGGCAATGGCGAGAGATGCCGCAACAAAGGACGCGGACCACATGGTCAGTGTTTCAGTCTCTGGCGTGCGGAAGGCCTTCGTCACCGTGATGGCCCCACCCATCATCGAAATCGTGATTGTGATGGCCAAAGCGTAGACGGCTGTTTCGGTCAGCGCCCATGCGATCACACCAACGGCTGCCGCCGCCAGCACGCAGGCATCTGAGCGGTTCAGGAAGCCACCCGTTCCGTGCTTGAGCGACAGAAGGAAAATCACAACCGTACCACCCACCTGTATGGCTGCGAACCAGAGCGATGCGCTGGCCCCTTCGTAGATCTGCGACCCTAACGCGATGCTGCCCAGAACAGACCAGATCATCCACGACGCACGTTGCGGTCGCGTCCGCCCTGACAGAGTGTCAAAGACATAGGGCAGATAGGCATAGGTGCTGAGCAGAGCAGAGGCGATCCCGATCAGCCACAGCAGGTTGGGATCCTGAAAGATGACGTCAAACAATACCGTAGGTGTCCTGAAATGCGCGCCCGGTTTGACCCGGGCGCGGCTCCTTAATGAAAAAAACTGTACGCGCCGATAATGTGGTTCGGCTGAATTGTTATGGGAGGAATAGGCCCGATGACCGCGTTTCGCGCCAGTCCGGTTTTCCATACCTTCGCGTCTGGGTGGAGTCGGCGCATGGACGTGCGAATTGCCGGAAGGGCATCGCCCCTCCTATCCCGTCGTCAAAGGGCAGGTCGCCATTCAGGGGCCGTTCATGTCTGGCGGCGTGGTAAGGGTGATGTTTCGGCGGCTCTGAACGGGGGAGGCGTCGGAGTTGCTGCCCCAATCAGCGCACAGCCCAGCGTGGCGCGCAGTGCATCCGCCAACTCGTCCACTGTCTCTGTCGAGACATATAGCCCGCCGGTCCGGTCCGCGAGGCATTTGGCAACCGTGTTGCCTGCGCCCACATCCACTTGTTCGGGATTGTCCCAGCTGAAGAAGTCCACAACCACTTGGAAGCCAATGACATGGACGGTCAGGTCTGCGGCCTCTTGTGCGAGCGCAGTACCCAGGGCGCAAGGCCGCCCGCCACAGGTTTCGTTGCCGTCCGTGACCAGCGCCACGATCCCCGACCGGTTGCGGTGATCGAGCGCATCGGCTGCGGCCCGAACGGATGCGGCCAGCGCTGTCAGCCCTTTGGGTTGCAGATCGTCTATCTCGTCCACGATGTCGGCTGCCGCATCGGCCCGTGGACCAAAGCGCAGGTCGATATTGGCGCAACTGTCCGCGCTCGTGCCGGGGCCGTAGGTCAGCAAGCCAACCCGGCGAAACGGTGTGATGTCGGGTAGTGCGTCCCGCAAGGCCGAGCGGGCATCCACGATCCGGGTCTTGCGCGAGACATCAAAGCTGAGTTCGTCCATAGACGCAGAGCCGTCAAAGACCAGCATTGCGTCCCGTGCGCAGCCCGTTGCGGATAACGTCGTGGGCAGGGTGGCCGCAAGAGCGGCAGCCACGATAAGAGGACGGAGAGCATTCATCGACGGCAGGATGGCACCACCTACAGAGCAAAAGCAATGTTGCAGGCGTTGTGGACGGCACAATTGAAGCCTAGCCTGCGCCCCATGACAGACATTACCTATTACTACTCTGCCCACTCGGCCTTCGCATATCTCGGATCGGCCAAGGTCATGCAGATCTGTGCCACCCATGGCCTGACCCTTGTGCACCGCCCCATCGCCTTGTCCCCCGTGGTCGAGGCTCAGGGCAGTCTGCCCTTCCGCGCGCGGACGCAGGCGCATGTCGACTACTTCTTTGGGCGTGAGATCGAGCGTTGGGCCGAACTGCGTGATGTGTCGGTGGTATCGTTTCGCCCGACTTATCACGATGCGGATTACACCTTGGCCAGCGGCATGATCCTTGCTCTGGGTGATCGCGGGGATCAGGTGGATGCCATGGCCCACGCGATCCTTGAGGCCCATTGGCGCGACGATGCTGATCTGTCAGATGTGCCGACGCTGTATGCACTTGCTGAAGGGTTGGGGCATGACGCCGATGACTTGCTCGCGCGGGCACAATCCGAAGAGGTGGCCGCCCAATATGCCGCCAATAGCCAGATGGCCCTCGTGGCCAGTGTGTTTGGCTCACCGACATATGTTCTGGATGGTGAGGTCTTTTATGGGCAGGACCGGCTTGAGCTTTTGGAACGCGCGATTGCGCGCCCCTTTACTCCGACACGCTGGGTGAACCCGTCCGTTGAAACGACATGACAGACAGGGTCAACTGCTGGTGAGGTGCATCAGGTTGGGTAGCGACACGCCGTGCCGCCCGCAAATGACCTGCGCCCATACACAGCATGATGCCACCTGACAGAACCATGACATAGAGTGGGTACGCCAAGAGCAGCCAGTCCGCCGCACCAATGGCCACGACTGCCAGTGCTGCCGATACAAAGAAGGCTGCCCAGGTTGCGCATGTCTCGGACTTGGGATCGAGAAAGGCCTTTTGCATGGTCAGAAGCCCACCCATCAACGAAATGGTTATCGTGACGAACAGGGAATAAGCGGCACTTTCCATTTCTGCCCAAAGCCAGACACCCACGGCTGTGGCGGTCAGCACCTGGCTGTCGTCGGTCTTGAACCGCAGGCCGGTGGTTTTCCAGAACGTCAGGCCGCAGATGATGACCGTGCCTGCCGTCTGTGTGATGGCAAAGCCCAGCGATCCATCGGCCCCCTCATAGACCTGGCTCAACAGCGACACGGCACTCAGCACGGCCCAGATCAGCCAGGATGCGCGCTCGGGCCGGGTCCGGTTGGTCAGGATGTCGCGGATGTAAGGCCAGAACGCGTAAACGCTCAGCGCCGCCGATGCGATGCCTGCGCGGTGCAGCACCCCGGGATGCTGAAGAAAATCTTGGAGCACTTTGTGCGTCTCCGATGGCCTGTTGTACGTGTGCCCCGGTTGAAGGGGCTGTTTTTGTTATGTGATTGCCATCTCTATCGGCCAAATTCTGGTCTGTGAATCAAAATCTTGCGGCGCAATGTGCAAAATGCGCGGTCGGCGCGCGGCGTGATGGCTTTGGATCCCTGCGATACTACCCATGGATGACGTAGACGGGGCTTGATCCGTCCGGGTGCTGGGTCTATACGCCCACGGTGGCGCATTGCGCCGCAGAATCAAAACCAAGAAACGCCGTGGTTGTCCTGTTCACGCTTCGTAGGGCACATCCGGCAAGGAGAAGCGATATGAAACTGCATGAACTGCGCGACAACCCTGGCGCAACCAAACCGAAAAAACGCGTGGGCCGTGGCCCGGGCTCGGGCACCGGCAAGATGGGTGGCCGCGGTATCAAAGGTCAGAAATCCCGTTCGGGTGTGGCCATCAACGGCTACGAAGGCGGGCAAATGCCCCTCTACCAACGTCTGCCCAAGCGCGGCTTCAACAAGCCCAACCGCAAGGCGTTCGCTGTTGTGAACCTGGGCCTGATCCAGAAATTCATCGATGCTGGCAAGATCGACGCAAAAAAAGCCATCGACGAAGATGCGCTGATCGCCTCCGGCCTCGTGCGTCGCAAGCTGGACGGTATCCGCGTTCTGGCCAAGGGCGAGATCACCACGAAAGTTGAACTTGCTGTGACCGGCGCGTCCAAATCCGCCGTCGAAGCCGTTGAAAAGGCGGGTGGGTCGCTGACCACAACCGCGGCGGCCGCCGAGTAAGCCAGTTTGACGCCTTGTGAGCCGCGAACTTGCGGCTTACATAGTCTCTAGTTTTTCCTACGCCGCCCGCCGGAAAACGGTATGGGCGGCGTTTCGCCATAAAGGAACACACCCGCATGGTATCTGCCGTCGAGAATATGGCCGCCAACACGAGCTGGAGCGCTCTGGGCAAGGCCACCGACCTGCGCAATCGCATCCTGTTCACCCTTGGTCTGCTGATCGTCTATCGCTTGGGCACCTTCATTCCGGTCCCCGGCATCGACGGTGCTGCCCTGCGGGAGTTCATGGAAAGTGCAGGCCAAGGCATTGGCGGCATGGTCAGCATGTTTACCGGCGGTGCGCTCGGCCGGATGGGCATCTTCGCCCTTGGCATCATGCCTTACATCTCGGCCTCGATCATCGTGCAGCTTCTGACCTCGATGGTGCCCAAGCTGGAACAGCTCAAGAAAGAGGGCGAACAGGGGCGCAAGAAGATCAACCAATACACCCGCTACGGCACCGTGGCGCTGGCGACCTTGCAGGCCTACGGCCTTGCCGTATCGCTGGAATCCGGCGATCTGGTGACCGATCCGGGCATGTTCTTCCGTATGTCATGCCTGATTACGCTTGTGGGTGGTACCATGTTCCTGATGTGGCTGGGTGAGCAGATCACGGCACGCGGCATCGGCAACGGTATCTCACTGATCATCTTTGTCGGCATCATTGCCGAAGTCCCTGCAGCGCTGGCTCAGTTCTTTGCCTCGGGTCGCTCGGGCGCGCTGAGCCCTGCCATCATCGTTGGTGTGATCGTGATGGTGATCGCGACAATTACCTTCGTTGTGTTCATGGAACGCGCACTGCGCAAGATCCACATCCAGTACCCGCGCCGTCAGGTGGGCATGAAAGTCTATGACGGTGGGTCCTCGCACCTGCCGGTCAAGGTGAACCCCGCGGGCGTGATCCCAGCAATCTTTGCCTCGTCATTGCTGCTTCTGCCAGTGACGATCTCGACCTTCTCGGGCAACTCGACCAGTCCGATCATGTCATGGCTTTTGGCGAACTTCGGTCCCGGTCAGCCGCTTTACCTGCTGTTCTTTGCGGCGATGATCGTCTTCTTTGCCTACTTCTACACGTTCAACGTCAGCTTCAAACCCGATGACGTGGCCGACAACCTCAAGAACCAGAACGGCTTTGTCCCTGGCATCCGCCCAGGCAAGAAGACGTCCGAATACCTCGAATACGTGGTCAACCGCGTGCTCGTCCTTGGCTCGGCCTATCTGGCGCTGGTCTGTCTGCTGCCTGAAATCCTGCGTGGTGAGTTTGCCATTCCGTTCTACTTTGGCGGGACATCCGTGCTGATTGTGGTATCTGTGACCATGGACACGATCCAGCAAGTACAAAGCCACCTGTTGGCACACCAGTACGAAGGCCTGATCGAAAAATCGCAACTGCGCGGTAAGGGCAACAAGACCCGCCGCAAAAGGAGCCCTGTCCGTCGCTAAGGCGGTCCAGGGAGGGGACAGCTGATGAACATTATTCTCTTGGGCCCGCCGGGCGCAGGCAAGGGAACGCAGGCGCGTTTTCTGGTTGAAGAACGTGGCATGGTGCAATTGTCGACGGGCGACATGCTGCGCGCTGCCAAGGATTCAGGCACCGAGATGGGCCAGATTGTGGCCGATGTCATGGCCCGCGGCGCACTTGTCACGGACGAGATCGTCATCGGCTTGATCCGCGAACAGCTCGAGACCGTGAAGGCCAACGGCTTTATCTTTGATGGCTTCCCTCGCACGCTGGCGCAGGCTGATGCGCTAGCCGATCTGCTGGCAGAGCAGAGCGAGACTCTGGACGCCGTGATCGAGATGGAAGTGGATGACGATGCGCTGGTCGCCCGTATCGTGGCGCGTTCGACATGTGGCGCATGTGGTGAGGTCTACAATGACAACACCAAGCCCATTCCGGCGGACGGCAAATGCACCAACTGCGGTGCCGAAAACCAGTTCAAGCGTCGGGCGGATGACAACGAGGAAAGCCTCAAGACCCGCCTGATGGAATACTACAAAAAGACCTCTCCCCTGATCGGCTACTACTATGCCAAGGGTCAGCTGACCAAGATCGATGGGCTCGGCGAGATTGACGATGTAAAGGCGGCCATCGGGAAGGTTCTTGGCTAGAGACCGACCGTACCATGCGCTTTAGGTTTGGCATTCTCGTTGGCTGTTTAGTCGGTGGTCTCGTGTTTGGTGTGTTGGGGTTCCTTTTAGGCGCTGCCTTGGGGCGGACGGAGTTTAGAAACGAACTTTGTGGTTATGACGCAAGGGTTACAATCCACGACCCTGTTCTGCGGTCTGAAATTTGTGACTCGAATAGTCAGTGATCCCGCTTCGCGCGCGTTTTCAGAAACGTCGACCATGATCGACGTCCAAAGGAGCAAGGCGCTGTTCGAGTCTTCAAGTCTGGCAGTCTACTGCGTCCCTTACGGCCACTGTAGTAACCGCTTCTAGGCAGGGGTTGACGTCCAACAAAACAAGGCCTATCTCACGCCATCTCTAGCGAGAATCAAAGACCGGAACGCGTCCGGTCGGATCACCTGATCAGCGGCAGGCCCGGGGGCACAAATCCTTGGGCCTTATGTTGTGAAAAAAGGGCCTGGAATGACGGGCTCGCAACGAAAGGAAAGCCCAAGTGGCACGTATTGCAGGGGTCAACATCCCCACAGCCAAACGCGTTCCGATCGCCCTGACCTACATCACGGGTATCGGCAACACGTCCGCCAAGGCCATCTGCGAAGCCGTCGGCATCGAAGCGCACCGTCGCGTGAACGAGCTGTCGGATGCAGAGGTTCTGAAAATCCGCGAGCACATCGACGAAAACTACACCGTCGAAGGTGACCTGCGTCGTGACACGCAGATGAACATCAAGCGCCTGATGGACCTGGGCTGCTACCGTGGCCTGCGCCACCGTCGCAACCTGCCGGTCCGCGGTCAGCGCACCCACACCAACGCTCGCACCCGCAAAGGCCCCGCAAAGGCCATTGCCGGTAAGAAGAAATAAGGGAGGGCTGCACTCATGGCACGTGATACACGGCGCGGTAAGCGCAAGGTCTCCAAGAATATCGCGGCGGGCGTGGCCCACGTGAATTCGTCGTTCAACAACACCAAGATCCTGATCTCGGACGTGCAAGGCAATGCCATTGCGTGGTCGTCGGCTGGTACCATGGGCTTCAAGGGCTCGCGGAAATCCACGCCATACGCCGCCCAGATGGCCGCCGAAGACGCGGGCCGCAAGGCGCAGGAACACGGTGTGAAGACGCTGGAAGTCGAAGTTCAAGGCCCTGGTTCGGGGCGTGAATCGGCTTTGCGCGCGCTGGCCGCTGTTGGCTTCAACATCACGTCGATCCGCGACGTGACGCCGATTGCCCACAATGGCTGCCGTCCGCCCAAGCGTCGCCGCGTCTAAGCGACATCCAACACCTTTTGGGGCCGCGTATTTCGCACGGCCCCAATCTGCTTTTTGAAACCTCGGGAGTCGCGCGTTGGGACATGGCGCGTAGACAGGAATGGAGGGACGCATGATCCATAAGAACTGGGCCGAACTGATCAAGCCGCAGCAGCTTGACGTCAAGCCGGGCAACGAACCCGCACGACAGGCCACTGTTGTTGCCGAACCGCTGGAACGCGGCTTTGGCCTGACCATGGGCAACGCGCTGCGCCGCGTGCTGATGTCGTCGCTGCAAGGTGCCGCCATCACGTCTGTGCAGATCGACAACGTATTGCACGAGTTTTCGTCGGTTGCCGGTGTGCGTGAGGACGTCACTGACATCATCCTGAACCTCAAGCAGGTCAGCCTGCGCATGGAAGTCGAAGGACCCAAGCGCCTGTCGATCTCTGCCAAAGGTCCGGGCGTTGTCACGGCTGGTGACATCTCCGAAAGCGCCGGGATCGAAATCCTGAACCGCGATCTGGTTATCTGCCACCTCGACGATGGTGCAGACGTTTACATGGAACTGACGGTCAACACCGGTAAAGGCTATGTGTCGGCTGACAAGAACAAGCCCGAGGACGCACCCATCGGCCTGATCCCGATCGATGCGATCTATTCGCCGGTCAAGAAAGTCAGCTATGACGTGCAGCCCACCCGTGAGGGCCAGGTGCTGGACTATGACAAGCTGACCATGAAGGTCGAAACAGACGGCTCCATCAGCCCTGACGATGCGGTGGCCTTTGCTGCGCGCATCCTGCAGGACCAATTGGGCATCTTCGTCAACTTCGACGAGCCGGAAAGCGCATCGCGTCAGGACGACGACGATGGTCTCGAGTTCAACCCGCTTTTGCTGAAGAAAGTGGACGAGCTGGAGCTGTCGGTGCGTTCGGCAAACTGCCTGAAGAACGACAACATTGTCTATATCGGCGATCTCATCCAGAAGACCGAAGCGGAGATGCTGCGCACGCCGAACTTTGGTCGTAAGTCGCTGAACGAGATCAAGGAAGTGTTGTCAGGCATGGGTCTGCACCTTGGCATGGATGTCGAGGACTGGCCGCCGGATAACATCGAAGATCTGGCCAAGAAGTTCGAAGACAACTTCTAAAAGCTACTAGGGTGGGCGGTCACGCCCACCCGACGACGACCGGGCATAGTGCCCCAAGGAGAGCCCAAGACACGCATCGCGGGCCAGACAAAGTAAAACAGCCCGTAGAGGGCACGATTTGGAGAAGAAAAATGCGTCACGCACGTGGTTACCGCCGCCTGAACCGGACACATGAGCACCGCA
>NZ_JBYNDP010000127.1:0-1967 GCF_059783535.1 Tateyamaria sp.
GTGATCAACCAGATGCCGGGTGTGGTTGAAAATGGTTTGTTCATCGATATTTGTGACGCCGTTGTCATCGGCTACGGCGATGGTCGGGTCGAGGTGCGAGATATCAATGAAGGCACAGTGGAACAGGATCGGCTCGATTTCTTGGAAAGCGACAACCTGTTCTCCGACCTTGCAGACTAAGGACTCGAAACATGGCGGACTATGACTACGACCTCTTTGTGATCGGAGGCGGTTCTGGTGGTGTGCGCGCGGCACGCGTGGCCGCGGGTGAGGCCGGGGCGCGCGTGGCACTGGCCGAGGAAGACCGCTATGGTGGGACCTGCGTGATCCGGGGCTGTGTGCCCAAGAAACTGATGGTGTTTGCCAGCGAATTCGGGGAAATGGCCGAGGTCGGCAAAGCCTATGGATGGTCGATGACTGCTGGGTCCTTTGACTGGAAAGGGTTCCGGGGCCACCTGAACACGGAATTGGATCGGCTTGAGGGCGTGTATCGCAGTCTATTGAAGAACTCGGGTGTTGAGACCTTTGATGCACGGGCAAAGCTGAAAGACAAACATACGGTCGAACTGTCGACGGGCGAGACCAAGACGGCGAAAACGATCCTTATTGCCACGGGTGGGCGTCCGGTGCGACCGGATATCCCCAATGCCGATCTCGGTATTGTCAGTGATGACATTTTTCACCTTGAAACGCTGCCGAAGTCGATCCTGATCATTGGTGGCGGATACATCGCCTGCGAGTTTGCGTGCATCCTGCACGGGCTGGGCGTGGAGGTGACGCAGTATTACCGTGGTGCTCAGATTCTGCGTGGCTTCGATGATGAGGCAAGGGGACTGATTGCTGAATCTATGCGGGACCGGGGGATCAACCTACATACCGGCACTAACATTGTTCAGATGGGACCGGCATCCGAAGACCATTCTGGCGCCATTCCCACCGCATCTGATGCCGCAATGGGTGCAGGCGCGCAGCAGGACAACGTCATGGCCTATGGTGGTGTCACGGCAACGGAACATGTGGGCCATCGGGACGGACCTATTTGGGTCAAGTCCACCATGGGGCACGAGAACGTTTTTGATATGGTGCTGTTTGCAACGGGGCGCGACCCGAACAGCACTGACATGGGACTTGACGATGTTGGCATCGAGGTCGGTCGCCGTGGTGAAATCGTCGTGGATGAATACTCCAAAACCGCGGCTGACAGTGTCTATGCCATTGGTGATGTGACCAACAGAGTGAACCTGACACCGGTTGCCATTCGCGAAGGTATGGCGTTTGTCGAGACGGTGTTCAAAGACAACCCAACGGCGGTTGATCATGACCTGATCCCATCGGCGGTTTTCACCCAGCCCGAGATGGGAACCGTTGGCCTGAGCGAGGAAGATGCCCGCGAACGGGAGGAAATCGAAGTGTACTGCACGTCGTTCCGTCCGATGAAGACGGCCTTTGCCGGAAAAAGCGATCGCGTGCTGATGAAACTGGTTGTGTCGGTGGCAACGCGAAAAGTGCTAGGGTGCCATATCGTTGCCCCGGATGCGGGCGAAATGATTCAGCTGGCGGGTGTCGCCGTTAAGATGGGAGCCACCAAGGAAGATTTCGACAGGACGGTGGCGGTGCACCCCACCATGTCGGAAGAGATCGTGACCATGCGGACGCCAATGCGGACTGCTTGAATTTTCGGGTAAAAATCACAGGTAATGCACAAGGTGCGGCGCTGGTCGCACGGCAAGAGGAGAATAATACCACATGGCTGGCAATACAGGCGGCCCCTGGGGGGGCGGCGGTAACTCGGGCGGCGGCGACGACGGTCGCGGCGGTGGCTCGCGCGGCGGTGGCCGCGGCAATGGCGGGCGCGGGCCTGGCGACGAGGGTCCGCAGATCCCCGAAATCGACGAATTGGTCAAAAAGGGCCAGGAGCAGCTGCGTGTCCTCATGGGCGGTCGCGGCGGCGGCAGCAATGGCAGCGG
>NZ_JBYNDP010000127.1:2067-4732 GCF_059783535.1 Tateyamaria sp.
GTCTGGAACATCAATGATCCGGCGAACTTCCTGTTCAACCTGCGTGATCCGCGCCCAACCATCCGGGCCGTATCGGAATCGGCGATGCGTGAGATTATCGCGCAATCCGATCTTGCTCCGATCCTGAACCGGGATCGTGGTGCCATTGCAGGGCGCTTGGAGGATTTGATCCAATCCACCCTCGACAGCTATCAAAGCGGCGTCACGATCATCCGTGTCAACTTTGACAAGGCTGACCCGCCGGCATCCGTGATCGATGCATTCCGCGACGTGCAAGCGGCGGAACAAGAGCGGGACCGTCTGCAGAACGTGGCGGACGCCTATGCCAACCGTGTACTTGCTGAAGCGCGGGGTCAGGCGGCCCAGCTTCTGGAAGAGGCGGAAGCCTACCGCGCCCAACAGGTCAACCAGGCCGAAGGTGAAGCAAGCCGCTTCTCCGCCGTTCTGGAAGAGTATTCCAAGGCGCCTGATGTGACGCGCAAGCGTCTGTATCTCGAAACTATGGAACAGGTGCTTGGCCGCGTGGACAAGATCATTCTTGATGAAAACCAGGGTGCCGGAGGGCAGGGGGTTGTCCCATACCTTCCGCTGAACGAGTTGCGCCGTAGCACAGCGGAGTCGAACTGATGCGGAGATCAACATTTCTTCTGCCCATCGTGGTTGTTCTGGCCGCCGTCGGCCTCTCGGCACTGTTCATCGTGGATGAGCGTGAAAAGGCGCTGGTGCTGCAATTTGGCCGCGTCGTCGCCATCAAGGAAGACCCCGGATTGGCCTTCAAAATCCCGCTCATTCAGGAGGTCGTGCGCTATGATGACCGTATCCTGAGCCGTGATGTCGAGCCGCTGGAAGTCACACCACTGGATGATCGCCGTCTCGTTGTTGACGCCTTTGCCCGCTACCGGATCACGGATGTGAACCAGTTCCGGCAAGCTGTTGGTACAGGTGGCGAAGAGTCCGCGGATCGCCGCATCGACGGTATTCTGCGGAACGAGTTGCGCGAAGTTCTGGGTTCGGTGTCGTCAAACGACATCCTCAGCTCTGACCGTGCGGCCCTGATGCTGCGCATCCGCAACGGCGCCATCGCCGAAGCGCGTGCGCTGGGCATCGAAGTCATCGACGTGCGTCTGAAGCGGACGGACCTGCCAACCGAAAACCTGGACGCCACCTTTGAGCGGATGCGGGCAGAGCGTGAGCGTGAAGCGACCGACGAACGCGCCCGTGGTAACGAGGCTGCCCAACGTGTTCGTGCCCAAGCCGACAGGACGGTAGTTGAATTGACGTCGGATGCGGAACGCCAGGCAGAGATCATTCGCGGTGAAGCGGATGCGCGCCGCAATGCGATCTTTGCGGATGCCTTTGGCGTGGATCCTGAATTCTTTGAATTCTACCGCTCATTGACCGCCTACCAGCGGTCGCTTCAGGGGTCGAACTCGACCATGGTGCTTTCGCCGGATTCCGAGTTCTTCAACTACCTGAAGTCGCCCACGGGCAATGCCGTCGCGGGGCAGTAATGGCTTGGGTCCTCTTGGCCCTTGGACTTGTGATGTTGGTGGAGGGGCTGGCTTATGTGCTGGCCCCTTCGCTTATTGAACGGGTGCTTGAGGTGTTGCGCACGATGCCAGAAAGTGCGCGGCGCGTGTTTGGCGCGCTTATTCTGGTGACCGGTCTGATTTTTATCTGGCTGGCTTTTTTTATTGGTTTGTAAGGCAATGCATTTCAGAATGTTCACGTGCACATCACGCTCTGTTGAAACCACGGGACGCTGATCCATCTTTAATGTTGCAAGGATGCAACCCTACATGCACGGTGTGCGCAGGTGCGCACGCCCGTGTGCAAAATGACCGAAACGGTCAACAAGACTATGCAGGAGTAACCTGATGCAGCGACAGGCAATCGCCGTCTCCAGACGGCTTTCACCGATTCCTTATTTTCGTGTCCTCTGGTTGGGCGCTTTGGCGCTGGCCTTTGTTCTGGTGCAGGCGCTCATGGCGCAAGCGCGCCCCGAAAGCCTGGCCCCATTGGCCGAACAGATCAGCCCGTCGGTGGTCAACATCACCACATCCACGGTGATCGAAGGGCGGACCGGCCCCCAGGGGATCGTGCCAGAAGGCTCTCCGTTCGAAGATTTTTTTCGTGAATTCCAGGATCGCAACGGTCAGGGTGACCGGCCGCGCCGTTCGTCGGCACTCGGGTCCGGCTTTGTGATTTCCGAAGATGGGTTCATCGTGACGAACAACCACGTCATCGAAGGCGCGGACGAAATCACGATCGAATTTTTTAGCGGGGAGAAGCTGATTGCCGAGTTGGTGGGCACCGATCCAAACACGGACATCGCGCTTCTGAAAGTCGCAGCAGATGAAGCTCTGCCGCACGTGCCATTTGGCGACAGCGACACTGCGCGCGTCGGTGATTGGGTGGTTGCGATGGGTAACCCTCTTGGTCAAGGTTTTTCAGTTTCTGCCGGTATCGTCTCCGCACGTAACCGTGCACTGAGCGGCAGCTACGACGACTACATCCAGACCGACGCGGCCATCAATCGCGGCAACTCCGGTGGTCCGCTGTTCAACATGGATGGTGAAGTGATCGGCGTGAATACGGCGATCCTGTCGCCCAACGGCGGTTCGATCGGCATTGGTTTTTCGATGGCATCCAACGTTGTGACCCG
>NZ_JBYNDP010000127.1:4832-9825 GCF_059783535.1 Tateyamaria sp.
CGCGTGGTCGTGTTCCGCGATGGTGAAACGGTGACCCTGCGCGTGACACTTGGACGGCGTGAGGAAGCGGAAGGCGCCGTGCCCGCTGCTGCGGCGCCCGAGGAGGGGCCGGCGGAAGCTGAAACCAAGGACGTGCTTGGTCTGACGCTCAGCACGCTGACGGACGAGCTGCGTGAACAGCTGGGGGCGGATGCAGATCAGGAAGGCCTGGCCGTTGTCGAGGTGGATGAGACCAGCGAAGCCTTCGAAAAGGGCCTGCGTGCAGGTGACATCATCACCGAAGCTGGGCAGCAGAAGGTCAACAGCATTGGCGAGTTCGAGACGCGCTTGGATGACGTGAAAGAAGCCGGGCGCAAATCGCTGCTGCTGCTGGTGCGTCGGGCGGGTGATCCGCGTTTCGTGGCGCTCAGTCTGGCCGAGTAAGTCCCTTCATCGATAAGAAATAGGTAAGGCGCCCCTTGGGGCGCCTTTCTTGTTCAGGGCTTGCAGCGATGTGCCGACCTGTAAGGCGCACCTGTGGTGCGCCCCGCCCGTCAGGTTGCGGTGGGGTTGGCAACGGTGATCAGTCCCAGCTTGCGGGCGGCGGCGATGGAAAGGGTCTTGCTGTCCAGGCCCTCTGAGGCCTGGTATCGCCCGATTGCCGCGCGGGTGCGCGCGTCCATTTCGCCCGTGATCCGACCCGTATAAAACCCCCGCGCCTCCAGCGCCCGCTGGACTGATGCAATGAAATCGGGCGTAATATCCGCTTCGCAGATTATCTCGTACCAGGTTTCCCGGCGGGGTTGGACGACCAGCTGGCTTGTCTCCGTCTTGTAGATCGGCGGCGACTGAATTCGCCCGTCACTGCTGACCTGCGCGGGTTGCAACTGGATTTTTCGGTTCACGGTCTCGACGACGGCGGGGCTCACCGTCTTGCCCCAACACGTGTCCGGGGCCGCTCCGGGCGGGGCGGTGGCCAGCGAGATGGGGTCGACATTCGAAGAGGACGTGACCATGCCATTGTCAGCGCAGGCTGCAACAATGCAGGCGGCGGCAAGAGCCGGGAAGAAGGGTCTGAAAATCATGCTCGGGCCTCTGACTGGGCTTTTGTGGGCAACATAGCTGCGGGTCGGGCCTCTGCCTAGCCCTGCTGCATTAACCGCCCTTACGGCTTTCCCAGGTGTCGGTGCGTGTCTCACTTCCCATGTGCCGACCGGTGCCTTCCGCAAGAAGCTGGTCGAGCAGGGAAGAGATGTCCTCGATCTCTTCGGCCAGCACATGGGTGACGTTGTGGGCCCGCTGCATCCGGCCTGTCACCTTCAACATGCGCCCGGCCACCACGGCACGGCGGAAGCGTTCGTAGATGTGACGCCAGACGATGATGTTCACCACGCCTGTCTCATCTTCAAGTGTCAGGAAGATCACGCCCTTGGCTGTGCCAGGGCGTTGCCGCAGGATCACAAGCCCTGCCACTGCCACCCGCGCATTCACCGGCGGCGCGCCCAGCTCACCCGCCCGCAGACAGGCCGGGGGACGGGGCCATGTGGGCGCACGCCCAGAAGGGGATGAAGAATAGATCTGCATGAGAACAAAGATAGAACAAACATATCATGTCGCAAGTGAAAAAGTTAGGGGTCGCAAAAGGGGCTGGCAGCCTTATCTCCTGCCCGATAGAGATATGCGGAACGCGGATTGAAGGGGGCCCAGACATGGCCAAGATCACCTATATCGAACATGGCGGAACGGAACATGTCGTCGACGTCGCCAATGGCCTAACGGTCATGGAAGGCGCACGGGACAACAACATTCCGGGCATCGAAGCGGATTGCGGTGGGGCCTGTGCCTGTTCCACGTGCCATGTCTATGTGCATCCCGACTGGGTCGAGAAGCTGCCGACCAAGGATGACATGGAAACCGACATGCTCGACTTCGCCTACGAGCCGGACGTGACCCGTTCGCGCCTGACTTGCCAGTTGAAGGTCACGGACGCGCTGGACGGTCTTGTTGTTCAGATGCCTGAAAAGCAGATCTGATGCCTATTGGGGCGCCGCGTCTGCTGATGCACCATGTGCGCCCGTTCGCCCGCGGCGCGTTGCAACCGCTGCGCCTGTTGCTGACCGCGCTGGCGCTCATGGCACCCTCGGCGCCTTTGCTGGCGGATGTCATCGTGGCGGCCCGCTACGCCGATCCGACCGACCGATACGCCCACGGCATCCTTGGCGATGCGATCGAATGGGGCACACTCGAGCTTGAGATGCAGAGCGGAGAGACGCGCCGTTTTGTCCTGCCCCGTGATCACGTCTTTGAAGACGTCGCTCCTCGCCTTGCTGATCTGGATGGCGATGGCGCACCCGAGGTGCTGGTGGTCGAAGCAGATGTCACCGCAGGGGCTGCTTTCGCCATCTACGGCGCGCAGGGCAAGATCACCGAGACGCCACATATCGGGACCCGCAACCGCTGGCTTGCTCCTCTGGGGGCGGCTGATCTGGACGGCGATGGCGTGACCGAGATCGCCTATATCGACCGCCCGCACCTTGCCAAGACCTTACGTATCTGGCGGTTTGCAGATGGCACGCTGACCCCCGCTGCGGACCTGCTGGGGCTCACCAACCACAGGATCGGTGAGGTGGATATCGCTGGCGGCATCCGCACCTGTGCGGGTGTGCCCGAAATGATCCTCGCCACCGCCAACTGGTCAGACCTTGTGGCCATACGCTGGGACGGATCGCAGTTTCAGCGCGTGTATCTGGGCACCGATACGACCCGCCCCGCATTTGCCCGCGCCATGGACTGCCAATGATCCGACTGGCCATCGCTGTGCTATTTACCGCAGTGCCAGCCATTGCGCAGGACCGCCTGACGCCCGAACAGTTTCTGGACCTTGTCGCCAACCGAACCGCGTCCTTTGCGACTTTTCCAGACCGTCAGCCTGTTGGGATCGAACAGTTCCTGTCCCGCGATCGCACGGTCTGGGCTCGGGCAAACGGGACCTGTGCCTTTGGCCTGGTGACGGCAGAGAATGGTCAGGTCTGTTTCGACTATGATGACGATCCGCCCGGCGTGCTGCATTGCTGGGTTCCGTTTCTACGCGATGCACGGCTGTTTGTTGCCTCAACCGATGATCTCGGAGAGGTGCAGGAAGTGGTGGACATCAGCGACGATCCAGTTGCCTGTACGCAAGCACCGATATCGTAGGTAATTACCATGCACTTCCCCGGCTGCTGCCGATTGGAGTCTCCGGAGGGGTTTTCTAAATCAGGGAAGGGATGGACCAAAAGGTCTTTGTCTTAGTCGAGCGCCCGCCATCCGATGTCACGGCGACAAAAGCCACCGGGGAACTCGATGGCATCAATCATCTCATAGGCGCTGTCGGCGGCTTCTCGCAGTGATGCACCCCGGGCTGTGACGTTCAGAACGCGCCCGCCAGACGCGGTGATCTTGCCATCCTGTGCTGACGTTCCAGCGTGAAACACCATCTGACTACCGGTGGCGGGCAGGGCGTCTAAACCGCCGATCACAGCCCCCTTCGCATAGTCGCCGGGATATCCCTCTGCCGCCATCACAACGGTGATGGCATGATCTTCCGCCCAGTTGACTTGTGCGGTGTTCAGTCGCCCTTCGGCGGCTGCATGCATCAGGTCCAGCGCCTGGGCGCCAAGGCGCATCATCAACACCTGGCACTCCGGATCCCCAAAGCGTACGTTGTATTCAACAAGGCGCGGCGCGCCATCTTCGATCATCAAACCAGCATAGAGCACACCCTGGTACGGCATGCCCCGGGTCGCCATCTCGGCCATTGTCGGACGAATGATCTCCTCCAGTGCGCGTTCAGCGATGTCATCGGTCAGCACTGGTGCGGGTGAGTAAGCACCCATGCCGCCGGTGTTTGGGCCGGTGTCGCCTTCGCCCACGCGCTTGTGGTCCTGCGCGGTGCCGATGGGAAGCACGTCGGTGCCGTCGCACAGGACGAAGAAAGATGCCTCTTCCCCCTGCATGAATTCCTCGATGACAACTTCGGCCCCGGCACCGCCAAAGGCCCCCCCAAACATGTCATCAATGGCTGTATGGGCATCTTCAACCGTCTCGGCGATGATGACACCTTTGCCCGCGGCCAGCCCGTCTGCCTTGACCACGATGGGCGCACCTTGGTCTGCCACATAGGCTTTGGCGGCAGCCGCATCCGTGAAATGGCCGTACGCGGCCGTTGGTGCGTTGGCTACATCGCAGATGGCCTTCGTGAATGCCTTGGATGCTTCAAGCTGCGCTGCCGCTTGGCTCGGGCCAAAAACCAGCACCCCTGCATCCCGCAAACGGTCAGCGACTCCGGCGGCAAGCGGGGCCTCGGGGCCGACAATCACGAAATCGATGCATTCTTCTTCGACGAATGTCGCGACAACCCCACCATCATTGATGTCCAGGCTCGCGCATTCGGCAATGGCTGCGATCCCTGCATTCCCGGGGGCCACGACCAGCCGGTCGCATTTCGGGTTCTGCAACACCGCCCAGGCCAAGCTGTGTTCGCGGCCACCGCCGCCCAGAATGAGAATGTTCATCGCTTGCTCCTTGGCCTTTGTTGGGCCGCGTTCTAAGCTGGCCCGACCCGCAGTACAAGGATGGCCCATGGACCTGCTTGACGATCCCGTTCCCGGTTCGAACACGCCTGAGTTCTCGGTGTCCGAGATTGCGGGCAAGGTGCGCAAGCTGATCGAGGGCGAACTGGGCTGGGTCCGGATCAAGGGCGAGGTTGGGCGCGTCGTGCTGGCCCGCTCCGGTCACCTCTATTTCGACCTCAAAGACGACCGCAATGTCCTATCCTGCATGACGTGGAAAGGACAGGTGAGTGGTCTGGGCACCATGCCCGAGGAAGGGATGGAGGTCGTGGCCGAAGGGCGCATGACGGCCTCCGGCTTCCAGTCCAAATTCTCCCTCAACGCCGAACGCATTGCGATTGCGGGGCAGGGTGCGCTGATGGCGCTTCTGGAAAAGCGCAAGAAGGCGCTCGCTGCCGAGGGGC
>NZ_JBYNDP010000128.1:0-9721 GCF_059783535.1 Tateyamaria sp.
CAAACCTTCAAAGCAATTTCATCGGGATCAAGTCACCCAACCCGTTCTGGCTGGCCTCTGCGCCACCCACGGACAAGGAATACAACGTCCGCCGTGCGTTCGAGGCCGGGTGGGGAGGCGTTGTCTGGAAAACTCTGGGTGAAGCCGGGCCGCCCGTCGTCAACGTCAATGGCCCCCGCTATGGCGCGATCTATGGCGCCGATCGGCGGCTGTTGGGCCTGAACAACATCGAGTTGATCACGGACCGACCCCTTGAGGTGAACCTGCAGGAGATCAAGGCCGTCAAACGTGACTACCCTGACCGGGCGATGGTCGTGTCACTTATGGTTCCATGTGAGGAAGACCCATGGGCCCGTATCTTGCCGCTGGTAGAAGACACAGGCGCGGATGGGGTTGAGCTGAATTTTGGCTGCCCGCATGGGATGTCTGAGCGCGGTATGGGGTCCGCTGTGGGGCAGGTGCCTGAATACATCGAGATGGTCACGCGCTGGGTCAAAAAGCACACACGGATGCCCGTGATTGTGAAGCTGACACCAAACATCACCGACATTCGCAAGCCAGCCTCTGCCGCGAAAGCAGGCGGCGCCGATGCGGTATCACTGATTAACACGATCAACTCGATCACATCGGTGGATCTGGACCTGTTTTCGCCCGAACCGACGATTGACGGTAAAGGTGCACATGGCGGGTATTGTGGCCCGGCGGTGAAGCCCATCGCCCTGAACATGGTGGCCGAGATTGCGCGCGATCCGTCGCTGCGCGAGATACCCATCAGCGGCATCGGCGGGGTGACCACCTGGAAGGATGCGGCGGAGTTCCTTGCCCTTGGCGCTGGCAATGTGCAGGTCTGCACGGCCGCCATGACCTATGGTTTCAAGATTGTGCAGGAGATGATCTCGGGCCTGTCTGACTACATGGACGAAAAAGGCCTCGCGTCAGTGGACGAGCTTGTGGGCCGCGCTGTGCCGAACGTGACGGACTGGCAGTACCTGAACCTGAATTACGTGAGCAAAGCAAAGATCAACCAGGATCTTTGCATCTCTTGTGGGCGCTGCTATGCGGCATGCGAGGACACGTCACACCAGGCCATTTCAATGTCCGATGATCGTGTGTTCGAAGTCATCGATGACGAATGCGTAGCCTGCAACCTGTGCGTCAACGTCTGTCCGGTCGAAAACTGCATCACGATGGAAGCGATGGAACCCGGCCTTACCGATCCCCGTACAGGGAAGGTGGTCGAGCCGGACTATGCCAACTGGACAACACATCCGAACAATCCATCAGCGACGGCAGCTGAGTAGAATTTCGGAAACTCAGCCTGCTCGCATTGGGAACGCGCACAGTTTTCAGGGGGCGAGCAGGCTGCGATACATCTGATCCAAAAAGCGCGCTGCGCTGTCATGCGGTTCGTCATCTAGCAACACGCGCACCTGACTATCGAAATCGGCGTAGTGCTGAGTTGTGGCCCAGATCGAAAACACAAGGTGCCGTGGATCGACCTGCGCGAGTTTGCCATCATCCATCCACGTCTGAATAACGGCGCATTTCTCGTCAAACAGCGGTTTCAGATCGGCCCGTAAATGTGGAAGCATGCGTGGGGCACCCTGCAGGATTTCACCTGCGAACAGGCGACTTTCGCGCGGAAGGTCGCGGGACATATCCAGCTTGCGCTGCACATAGTCGAGCAGTTCGGTCATGGGATCGCCCGCGGCATCCATTTCGACCAGCGGGTCCAGCCATGTCTCCATCAACTGGTTCAGCAGAGTGACATGTATCTCTTCCTTGCCGTTGAAGTAATACAGGATGTTGGGTTTCGAGAGGCCCGCCGCATCCGCAATCTGATCAAGCGTCGCGCCGCGGTAGCCGTGGGCGGAAAACACATCGAGGGCTGCATCAAGGATCAGACTGCGGTTACGCATCTGGATGCGGCTGGGTTTCTTCGATGTGTCGTCGGCCATGAGCGATCCTGTATCCGGCTCTGCTGCAAGTCTAGGCAGATGCATGTCTCTTGAGCAATTCTGTTCAAAGCAGTTCTTGACAGAAAAGCGTTGGCTGGCAATCGTAGCTTTACCAATTGGTCAAAAAGTGAACGACCATCGGCAAAAGGGGACATCACATGGCGGCACCGGGCGAAAATCTTCGGATCAACGGAGAGCGGCTGTGGGATAGCCTGATGGAGATGGCCAAGATCGGTCCCGGCGTGGCTGGCGGCAACAATCGACAGACCCTCACCGATGAAGATGCCGAAGGGCGCGCACTGTTCCATAGCTGGTGCGAGGCGGCGGGCTGCACCATGGGCTTGGACCAGATGGGCAACATGTTCGCGCGGCGCGAGGGTACGGACCCCGATGCGCTGCCGGTCTATGTGGGCAGCCACCTTGATACACAGCCGACTGGCGGCAAATATGACGGCGTGCTGGGCGTGTTGGGTGGTTTGGAGATCATCCGCACGCTCAACGATCTGGATGTGAAAACGAAGCACCCGATCGTCGTGACGAACTTCACCAATGAGGAAGGCACGCGCTACGCCCCCGCAATGCTGTCGTCCGGCGTGTTCGCTGGCATCCATACACAAGACTGGGCCTATGAACGCGAGGATGCGGAAGGCAAGAAGTTTGGCGACGAGTTGAAGCGCATCGGCTGGCGCGGGGACGAGGAAGTGGGCGCGCGCAAGATGCACGCGTTTTTCGAACTGCACATCGAACAAGGGCCCATTCTGGAATCGGAAAACAAGGATATTGGCGTTGTCACCCATGGCCAGGGGCTGAGTTGGACCGAGGTCACGATAACCGGCAAGGACAGCCACACCGGCTCGACGCCGATGCCGATGCGTAGGAATGCGGGGCTCGGCATGGCGCGCGTGCTGGAGAAGGTTGATGAGATCGCTTGGTCGCACAAACCACATGCGGTGGGCGCCGCGGGGCATATCGACGTCTACCCGAACTCGCGCAACGTGATCCCGGGCAAGGTTGTGTTCACCGTCGATTTCCGTTCACCCGAGCTTGAGGTGATCGAGGATATGGAGACGCGGCTGCGCCTCGAAGGTAAGAGGATTGCGGCCGAGATGGGGCTCGAGATTACCTTTGAAAAGGTCGGCGGCTTCGATCCCGTGGCCTTTGACGATGGCTGTGTGACCGCGGTGCGGTCGGCGGCGGAACGGTTGGGCTACAGCCACCAGAACATCATTTCAGGGGCCGGTCATGATGCATGCTGGATCAACCAGGTGGCGCCGACCGCCATGGTCATGTGTCCCTGCGTGGATGGCCTCAGCCACAATGAAGCCGAAGAGATCTCCAAGGAGTGGGCCGCGGCCGGGGCAGACGTTCTGATGCATGCGGTGGTGGAAACGGCGGAGATCGTCGGGTGATCAGCACCGCCCTCAAGATCGCCTCTGCCGCGGCGGTGGTCATCGCCGTTTACGGTGCAGGCTATGCGCACGGCAACAGGAACGTAGACCGGGCGGCGGAAACCATGGCGGCCATGTTCGCCGTGTTGAACGCCCCATCCGTTCAGGCCGTTTTGTCCGACGATGCAAGGCAAAGCATTGCAACAGCGCGCGATGCAGTTGCGGATGACGATTTCGATGCGGCGACATCCATTATTTCGTCGAAGATCGCGGACATTGCACAGACGGACTGCCAACCTTCCGGCAAGGTTTTTGCCGCCGAAGCCGGTGCATTGGTGAAGAATTGCGAGACCGGAATGTCAGCCGCCGTCGCGTCGATCAACAGCAATGGCACAACTACGGTGACCATCGGCGACCGACCGAAATCCGGCGCGCCCGGGACTGCGTTCGCCGACACGCTTGGTCGATTCGAGAGCTGTTTTCTCGTCTATGTCGCGCTCGAAGACGGGAGCGATCCCCTTCAGGCGCGCCTGACCTATGATTGCGGAGGATGAGCCCGTTGCTCGGAAACTCTACACGCGTATCCGATACCGCAACCGACCGGCTCGTTGCGAAGCGGATATCGGAAAGGGCTTGGCGTGATTGACCCGGACCTCAGTCTCGCAGACCGTATCGCCGATCTGGTGGCCGCGGAGGCGCTGGATGCGCCACGCGAGACCGCCGCCGAGCGGGCGATTTTACAGGGTTTTGAAGACGCTTTGGTGCAGCCCTTTGAGACGACGGTGAATTTCAGCGGGGGCGTCACGCAGCGCTGCTGGACCGTGACACGCAGCGATGGTGCCTATCGCGTGGTATACTTGCCGCGTGCGGGATACTTTTCGTTGTGCGTGGAGAGTGATTTCGGGCCTATGGACATCGGTGTGCATGGGCCAGCGTTGGGGTGTTTTGCATCCGTTTGACAGGGGCTCTGCCCGAGACCCCGTGGTATTTTTCGTCAGAAGAAACAGCTGACAGAGGAGAGATGACATGACCAAGGTGATCAAGGGCGGGATGGTCTGCACAGCGGACCGGACCTGGAAGGCCGATGTTCTGATTGAGGGTGAAACCATCAAGCAGATTGGCGAGGACCTGGTGGGCGATGAATACATCGACGCCGGAGGTGCGTACGTCATTCCCGGCGGGATCGACCCGCATACCCATCTGGAGATGCCTTTCATGGGCACCACCGCGGCCGAGACGTTTGAGTCGGGTACATGGGCTGCCGCTGTCGGTGGGACTACGATGATCGTGGATTTCTGCCTACCGGGAGCGGATGGGTCCATTAAGAACGCGATCAACGAGTGGCACCGCAAGTCTGCGCCGCAGATTTGCTCGGACGTGGGCTATCACATGGCCATCACCGGCTGGGACGAGAGCATCTTTAACGAAATGAAGGATGCCGTCGATATGGGCGTCAATTCGTTCAAGCACTTCATGGCCTACAAAGGCGCACTGATGATCGAGGATGACGAGATGTTCGCGTCCTTCAAGCGCTGCGCCGAGTTGGGTGCCTTGCCCATGGTCCATGCCGAGAACGGTGATCTGGTGGCCGAAATGCAGCAGAAGTATTTCGATCAGGGGATTACAGGGCCTGAAGGCCATGCCTATTCCCGCCCGCCCGAGTTCGAGGGCGAGGCGGCAAACCGAGCCATTACCATTGCGGATGCGGCGGGTGTTCCGCTCTACATCGTGCACGTGTCCTGCGAGCAGGCGCATGAAGCCATCCGGCGCGCGCGGCAAAAAGGGATGCGGGTCTATGGTGAGCCGCTGATCCAATTCCTGACGTTGGATGAGAGCGAGTATTTCAACAAGGATTGGGACCACGCGGCGCGGCGGGTGATGTCTCCCCCCTTCCGGTCGAAGGACCATCAGGATTCGCTTTGGGCGGGTCTGCAGGCTGGATCGTTGCAAGTGGTGGCGACAGACCATGCGGCGTTCAACACAGAACAGAAGCGTGCGGGTCGTGATGACTTCCGGATCATTCCCAACGGGTCGAACGGGCTGGAGGAGCGTCTGGCCGTGCTGTGGACCGAAGGGGTAGAGACAGGACGCCTGACTCCTAACGAGTTTGTGGCGACGACGTCCACAAATGTGGCGAAGATCCTGAACATTTATCCCAAGAAGGGTGCGATTGTTGAGGGCGCTGATGCGGATATTGTGGTGTGGGATCCCAAGATCACTAAGACAATTTCACCCACCAATCACCACTCCGTACTCGACTACAACGTGTTCGAGGGGTTCGAGGTGAAGGCACAGTCGCGCTATACGCTCAGCCGGGGTGAGGTGATCTGGGCCTGGGGCCAGAACTCGCAACCACAGCCCGGTCGGGGCAAGTTCGTGCCGCGTCCAGCGTTCCCGAGCGCATCGGTGGCACTGTCAAAGTGGAAAGCGCTCACGGCACCTAAGATGATCGAGCGTGATCCTTTGAACATTCCAGCGGGGATTTGATGCGCGTTAGAAGGGCAATAGCGGCACACTTTGTGGCTGTCCTCCTTTCTTCATTGCTTTTGTTCGTTGGGGTTGAAGCTGTGGTTTTTGGCTCTGTTGGCGTTCTTCAAGGCGTTGGAAAGTGGATTGGTGGGGTACTGATTTTCGTCGTTCTCGCAATTGCAAGTTTGCCAATCGGGCTGTTACTGCGCGGCGTTATCGGCAAACTGGGTATGTCTCCTTTTAGCGGCGCCATTCTGGGCGGCGTTTTGGTCAGTGTGATGCTGATGTTTTTGCTTCATCCTGCGATGTATCCGGGCGTTTCATTTTGGTCCCATCCGTTTACTTTGACGCTGGTTCATGGATTCGCTGGCTTTTGTGGTGGGGCACTCTGGCACACTGTTGAATTTGGACTTGGAGGTGAACACGTTGGCTGATTCAGTCATCTCCGCCCACAACCTCGATCTGACATTCCAAACCAACGACGGCCCGGTCCATGCGCTCAAGGGCGTATCTCTGGATATCGCCAAGGGTGATTTTGTTTCGTTCATTGGACCGTCCGGGTGCGGAAAGACCACTTTTCTGCGCTGTATGGCGGATCTTGAGACACCCACGGGCGGCTCGATCACTGTGAATGGCACGACGCCGGAAGAGGCGCGGAAGGCGCGCGCCTATGGCTATGTGTTCCAAGCAGCGGGGCTTTATCCATGGCGGACGATTGGACGGAACATCTCGCTGCCATTGGAGATCATGGGCTATTCGAAAGCCGAACAAGCCGAGCGGGTCGCGCGGACTTTGGAGCTGGTTGAGCTGTCGGGGTTCGAAAAGAAGTTTCCGTGGCAACTGTCCGGCGGTATGCAACAGCGCGCGTCGATCGCCCGGGCACTGGCCTTTGATGCGGACATCCTGTTGATGGACGAACCCTTTGGCGCGCTTGATGAGATTGTGCGGGATCACCTGAATGAGCAGCTTTTGCAGCTTTGGGCCCGGACGGAGAAGACCATCGCCTTTGTCACCCACTCGATCCCAGAGGCGGTGTATCTGTCGACCAAGATTGTGGTGATGTCGCCCCGGCCCGGGCGGATCACCGATGTGATCGAAAGCACGCTGCCGCGCGAACGGCCGCTCGACATCCGAGAGACGCCTGAGTTTCTAGAGATTGCGCACCGGGTGCGGGACGGGCTACGCGCAGGGCATGCCTATGACTGATCTGGGATCCTTGGCAAAGCGACCCTCCCCTCACGGCGGCAAAGCTGCCTGTCTGGCAATGGGGCGCGGTTTATCTGGCGAAATGAAGCAGGGGATGGCTTGATGCGATCCGTGCTACCAGTTCTGACCGTTTTGGCCGTCATCTTGGGCATCTGGTATCTTGCCGTGGCGCCCATGAACGTCCGCGTGGCCTTGGATCAGGCCGAGCGGGCGGGCGAGGTGATTGTACCCGAGGGGTCAGTGCCACGGCGCGAAGTATCCGTCTGGCGGCTCATGCTGAGCAATTCCGATCATGTCGGGCTGGGCTACGCACTTGAACGTCCGCGCCTTCCGACTCCTGCGCAGGTGGGGCAGGAGCTGTGGAAGACCACGGGTGCCATGGTTGCCAAAGGTCGGCCATGGTCCAAGCGCGGCTTGATCTATCATGGCTGGATCACTCTGCAATCAACGCTGTGGGGGTTTGCCCTTGGCACGCTTCTGGGCATCGTGGGGGCGGTGGCCACTGTCTATTCCCGCACGGCGCAGCTGAGCCTGATGCCATGGGCCATTATCAGCCAGACCATTCCCATCGTGGCGCTGGCGCCCATGATCATCGTGCTGTCAAGCCAGGTGGGGATTGAGGGACGTGGTGTGCCCAAGGCCATCATCTCGGCGTACTTGTGTTTCTTCCCGGTGCTGGTGGGTATGGTGAAGGGGCTGCGGGCGCCGGAAACGTCCCAGTTGGATTTGCTTCGTACGTACAATGCCAGCGGCTTACAGAGTTTTTTACGCCTGCGCTTGCCTGCTTCAGTGCCGTACCTGTTCACTTCTCTTAAGGTTGGCATTGCGGCGGCATTGGTTGGCACCATCGTGGGTGAGCTGCCGACCGGGGCCATCAGTGGCCTGGGTGCGCGCATCCTGATTGGCGACCAGTTTGGCACACCGTTGGCCATCTGGTCAGCGTTGTTTGCAGCCGCTGTTCTGGCCGGGGCGCTGGTGACTTTGCTTGACCTGATTCAGCGCATCACGCTGAAACGCATGGGGATGGCGACATGAGTTGGCTGATCCTTGCATTGCTGGCCTGGTTGGGCGGCTGGGCGCTGAACAGCTGGCTGGCCCATCGTGGCAACAGCCGAGCGGTTCGGATCGCGATCCCGGTGATCTTTGGTTTGACGCTGCTGGTCATATGGGAGGCGCTGGTGCGTGGCTTTGGCATCTCGCCCGTGATCCTGCCTGCGCCCTCGACCGTGGCACAGACGTTTGCTGCCTCTACCGATATTCTTTGGGTCGATTTCCATCAAACCGTGGTCAAGGGCGCGCTGCGTGGCTTTGCGATCGGGGCCATCGCGGCCTTTGTCGCCGCAGTCCTGATCGACCGGTCTGCCTTTTTGACGCGGGGCCTGCTGCCCATCGGCAACTTCGTGGCGGCCCTGCCCATTGTGGGCATCGCGCCCATCATGGTGAACTGGTTCGGCTTCGACTGGCAGTCCAAGGCGGCGGTTGTGGTGGTCATGGTGTTCTTCCCCATCCTTGTGAATACAGTGCAGGGCCTGAACGAAGCCTCGGCCATGCAGCGCGATCTGATGCGGACCTATGCCGCTGGATACTGGCAAACGCTGTTCCGCCTGCGTCTGCCCGCGGCCATGCCATTTATCTTTAACGGCCTGAAAATCGCCACCACGCTGGCGCTTATCGGGGCCATCGTTGCCGAATATTTCGGCTCTCCCACGCGCGGCATGGGTTTCCGCATCTCGACCGGCGTGGGAAGCTTGAGCATCGACCTTGTCTGGGCTGAAATCGCTGTCGCCGCCTTGGCGGGCACGGCATTCTACGGCATCGTGGCCTGGATCGAAAAGCGGGTGACCTTCTGGCACCCGTCACAACGCGGATAAAAAACTGCAATCACCTTGGAGGGTATCATGAAGATCAAAGCAACATTCGGAGCCGCAGCACTATCGCTCGTCGCCGGTGCATCCATGGCGGCGGATGACGTCACGCTGCAACTGAAATGGGTCACGCAGGCCCAGTTCGCCGGCTACTACGTGGCGTTGGAAAAAGGGTTCTACGGCGAGGAAGACCTGAACGTCACGATCAAGCCCGGCGGCCCGGACATTGCACCGACACAGGTGTTGGCCGGCGGTGGTGCTGATGTGACGGTCGAGTGGATGCCCGCCGCCCTGGCTGCCCGCGAAAAGGGCCTGCCGATGGTCAACATCGCACAACCGTTCAAATCGTCCGGTATGATGCTGACCTGCCGCAAGGATGCGGGCGTTGAGACGACCGAAGACTTCCCCGGCAAGACGCTGGGTGTCTGGTTCTTTGGCAACGAATTCCCCTTCCTGTCCTGGATGAGCCAGCTTGAGATTCCGACCGACGGATCGGATGCGGGTGTCGAGGTGCTGAAACAGGGCTTTAACGTCGACCCGATTCTGAACGGGCAGGCGGCGTGTGTTTCCACCATGACGTACAACGAATACTGGCAGGTGATCGACGCGGGCCTGTCGCCTGACGACCTGACCGTGTTCAAATACGAAGACAATGGCGTCGCGACGCTCGAAGACGGGCTCTATGTCCTTGAGGAAAACCTCACCGACCCGGCCTTCGAGGACAAAATGGTTCGCTTTGTTCGCGCCTCGATGAAAGGTTGGAAATACGCTGAGGAGAATCCGGACGAAGCCGCCGAGATCGTGCTGGAATTCGACGAGACCGGTGCCCAGACCG
>NZ_JBYNDP010000129.1:0-9721 GCF_059783535.1 Tateyamaria sp.
CGCATCGCGTGACCTATGCGCAATACTACGAGAGATGCACACGCCTTGCGTCCGCCCTTGCCGCCAAGGGCGTGGCTCCGGGCGATGTTGTGGCGACCCTGATCCCCAACCTGCCCGCACAGGCGGAGGCCCATTTCGGCGTGCCTGCATGCGGTGCCGTTCTGAACACGATTAACACCCGCCTCGACTTGGATACGGTTGCCTATATCTTTGACCATGGCGGCGCGAAGGTCGTGCTGCTGGATTCCCAGTTCCTGGAACTGGCAGAGGCTGCATCACAGGAGATGGACGGCCCGGCGCCGGTGCTGATCGAATGCCCAGACCCTCATGCCGGGTTCCCCGCGTCGGGACGGCATCAGACCTATGAGGACCTGCTTGCAACAGGCGATCCTGCCTTTGACTGGATCATGCCAGAGGATGAATGGGAGAGCCTTGCCCTCAACTATACCTCGGGCACAACCGGACGGCCCAAGGGTGTCGTCTATCATCACCGAGGGGCGTACCTGATGACCATGGGCACCGTCGTGTCATGGCGCATGGTTCTGCATCCGGTGTTCATGGCCATCGTGCCCTTGTTCCATTGCAATGGCTGGAACCACACGTGGATGATGCCGATGCTGGGCGGCACCTTGGTGTGCTGCCGCGATGTGACGGCCACGGCCATCTACAATGCGATCCACTATGAAGGCGTGACCCATTTCGGCGGTGCACCCATCGTGTTGAACATGATCGTAAACGCGCTGGATGAGGATCGGAGGACCTTTGATCACGTGGTTGAAGTGTTTACCGCGGGTGCGCCCCCGGCCCCGGCGACGCTCGCCAAGATCGAAGCGTTGGGGTTCAACGTCACGCAGGTATACGGGCTGACCGAAACCTATGGTCACGTGACCGAGTGTCTTTGGCAAAGCGATTGGGACGGGGCCGAGGATACGGCGGCAATCAAGGCGCGGCAGGGTGTCGCCTTTCCTATGATGGAGCACATCACGGTCATGGACGCCGATATGGCGCAGGTGCCGATGGATGGGGCGGCGCAGGGTGAGATCATGATCCGCGGCAACTCGGTCATGAAAGGGTATCTGAAGAACCCGGATGCGACGGCGGAGGCGTTCGAGGGCGGGTATTTTCATTCGGGCGACATCGCGATCCAGCACCCAGATGGCTACATTCAGATCGCAGATCGCGCCAAGGACATCATCATCTCCGGCGGCGAGAACATCAGTTCTGTCGAAGTGGAGGGTGTGTTGATGGGTCACCCGGACGTGAACCTTGCCGCTGTGGTGGCGAAACCGGATGACAAGTGGGGTGAGGTGCCCTGTGCCTTTGTGGAGTTGAAGCCCGGCACCAACCCGAGCGAGGCGGATTTGATCGCGTTTTCGCGTGAAACCCTGGCTGGGTTCAAAACCCCGAAGAAGGTAGTGTTTCAGGAGTTGCCAAAGACCTCGACCGGGAAGATCCAGAAGTTCGAATTGCGCAAAACAGCCGCGGATTTGTAGGGTTTTCGGACCAATTTGAGCGCGAACACCTGTCCCCGTGGGGTTTGTCCCCGCGGGGACAGCTTGTTCTGCGGGTTTGCGTGATCTTTAGAGCTTTGTGATTTGCGCCTGTTTTCAAAGGCCTGACCCACCGGGCGGCCGTTTCAGTCAAATTTAACCAAGAAATTTCAAGCTGGCGGCCGAGGGGCCGCAGTTTTTCCAAATGTCCTGCCCCTCTTGGTGGTTTGACCTTGTGCGCCCATGTAGGGTGAACGCTTAGGGGGACTTGCCATGAGCCTTGACGACCTGCCCAAACCCGAGGGCTACAGTATCGATGTTGAGCCGCTGACGCACCCGGTGCGGATCTGGCACAACGATGTGCTACTGGCTGACACCACACGCGCCCGCGCGATGTACGAGACGCGGCTGCCGACAGCCATCTACGTTCCGCGCGACGATATTCTGGTCGACCTTGGCCCCAAGACCGACCTGCAGACCTTCTGCCCGTTCAAGGGCACAGCGAGCTATCATGATGTTTTGCTCGAGGGTGAAACGATCCCGAACGGGGTGTGGAGCTATGTATCCGCCCTGCCCGAGAGCAAGGGCATTCAAGGTTTTGTCGGCTTCATGCCCCATGCCGCCACACGCGTCGAGTTGGGCGAGAACCAGTTGCAGACCGAGCGCGATGGCAACATCACCGGGCCGCTGGTTGATTGGCTGATGCGCGAGGCGGGTACGCTGCCCGACCCCGAAGCCTTTACCCGCGCCGTCGCCACCAAGATGCGCGAGAACGGAATTGCCGTATCTCGCCTTGCCGTTCTGATCTGGTCGTTGCATCCGATGATTGCGGGCAAGAACTATATCTGGCGTGTGGATACGGACGACGTGCAGACCTTTGCACCGTCTTACGACATCCACCAGTTTCCAGGCTTTGTGAACAGCCCGTTGCAGCATGTGTCCAAGGGGTTGGGCGGCGTGCGGCAGCGCTTGGGTGATACGGACGAGGCGTCACGCTTTCCGATCATGGACGATCTGCGGGCCGAAGGGGCGACGGACTATGTGGCCATGCCCCTGCCCTTTTCCGATGGGCGGACGAACGTGCTGACGCTGACCTCGGACCACCCGGACGGGTTCACGACCGAGAACCTTGGGCTGGTCTTTGAATGTGCGACTGTCATCAGCCGCTATTACGAGGTGTTCATGCAGCGCGAGAATGCGCAGGCTTTGCTGGAGACTTATGTGGGCAAGCGGTCTGGCGCACGGGTGCTGGGCGGCGAGATCCGGCGCGGCGATGGAGACGAGATTGATGCGGCGATCATGTTCTGTGACCTGCGCGGTTCGACCCGGTTGGAGCAGGCGTTGCCGCGGGATGAATACATTGCGCTTTTGAACGCGTTTTTGGACATCACATCGACCATCGTGGATGCGCATGGCGGAGAGGTGCTGAAATTCATTGGCGACGCTGTGCTGGCTGTCTTCCCCGCAGGCGAGGATGCGGCGGCCGCCTGTGCGTCGGCCCTTGAGGCCGCACGGGAGGTGATTGCGAAGGTGGCAGAGGATGAGGTGACGGCGCAGACGTCATGCGCCATCGGGATCGCCTTTGGTCGGGTCACATATGGGAACATCGGGTCAAGCACGCGGTTGGATTTCACCGTAATCGGCCTTGCCGCAAATGTGGCCGCGCGCCTGTGCGATGCGGGCAAGCGCCATGACCATGCGATCATGGTCACGGACGAGGTGGCGGCGGGCCAGACCGGGTTGTCCGATCTGGGCCCACTGGAGCTGCGCGGTGTCAGCGCCCCAATCCATGCCTTTGGCGATATGTCGTGAGGTGGAGGTGTCCTCCGCCCCGCCCGTCACCCCTTGGCGTAGCCGATGGTTTGTAGTGCGTCCTTGATCTCGTCCAGGATGACCGGGTCGTCGATGGTTGCGGGCATCTTGAAGTCCTGATTGTCCGCGATCTTGACCACTGTGCCACGCAGGATTTTCCCGGAGCGCGTTTTCGGCAAGCGATCTACCACCACCGCCTGTTTGAAAGCAGCTACGGGGCCGATCTGGTCACGGACGCGTTTGACGCATTCCGTGACGATATCGCCGTGAGGGCGATTCACGCCCGCTGTCAGACACAGAAGGCCGACCGGGCTTTGCCCCTTGAGCTGGTCCGAAACTCCGATGACCGCGCATTCAGCCACGTCCGGGTGGCCTGCCAACACTTCCTCCATCGCGCCGGTGGACAGGCGGTGGCCTGCAACGTTGATGACATCATCGGTGCGCGCCATGATGTAGAGGTAGCCGTCCTCATCCATCATGCCCGCATCGCCGGTTTCGTAGTAACCGGGGAACGTGTGGAGATAGGATTTGATGAACCGGTCCTCTGCGTTCCAAAGGGTTGGCAGAGTGCCGGGGGGCAGTGGCAGTTTGACCGCAATGGCGCCAAGCTCGCCGGGTGCTACGGGGTGACCGGCATCATCCAGGATCTGCACATCATAGCCGGGCATGGCCACGGTGGGAGAGCCCACCTTGACCGGCAGCGCCTCAAGGCCCGCAGGGTTGCCCGCAATCGTGTAGCCGGTTTCGGTCTGCCACCAGTGGTCATAGACCGGCACGCCCAGCATGTTTTGCGCCCATTCGATGGTGTCCGGGTCGGCCCGTTCGCCGGCCAGATAGAGGGCACGCAGGCCGCTAAGGTCGTATTTTGCGCGGTACTCGCCCTTGGGGTCTTCGCGCTTCACGGCGCGGATGGCCGTGGGGGCCGTGAAAAAGGATTTGACGTCATGCTCTTCGATCACGCGCCAGAATGTGCCCGCATCGGGCGTGCCCACGGGCTTGCCCTCGAACACGATGGTGGTGTTGCCGTGAATTAGTGGCGCGTAGCAGATGTAGGAGTGACCGACGACCCAACCCACGTCGGACGCGGCCCAGAACACCTCGCCCGGGTTCATCTGGTAGATGTTCTTCATCGTCCAGTTCAGCGCCACGAGGTGCCCCGCCGTGGCCCGCACGACACCCTTGGGCGCGCCGGTGGTCCCGGAGGTGTAGAGGATATAGGCCGGATGGTTGCCGGGGACGGGTGTGCAGGGTGCGGGCTCTACCCCCTCTTGCACCGCATGCCAGTCGACATCGCGGGGGCCAAGATCGCAAGGCGACTGCTCGCGCTGCAGGATCACGCAGAAGTCCGGCGTATGGTCCGCCTCTTTGATCGCACCGTCGAGCAGCGGTTTGTACTCGACGGTCCGGCCCGGTTCGAGACCGCAGGATGCCGCGATGATCGCTTTGGGTGTGCAATCGTCGATGCGGACGGCCAGTTCGTGGGCGGCAAAGCCACCGAATACGACGGAATGGACGGCGCCGATACGTGCGCAGGCCAGCATCGCCAACAGCGCCTCGGTCACCATGGGCATGTAGATGATCACACGATCCCCAGCGGTGACGCCTTTGGCTGCGAGGGCGCCCGCAAGCGACGCGACCTGTTTCTGCAACTCGGCATAGGTCGTCTCGGATTTGGTGCCGGTGATCGGGCTGTCATAGATGATAGCCACCTGGTCGCCACGGCCAGCTTCGACATGCCGGTCCACGGCGTTCCAGCAGGTGTTCACCTCAGCGTCTGCAAACCAGTCATAAAGGTGTTCGCTACGCTGGCTCAGCGCCTTGGTTGGGGCCTTGACCCAGTCGATGGATTGCGCCGCTTGCATCCACCACCCCTCGGGATCCGCTTTCCAACTGTCATACTCCGCCCTGTAGCCCATGGCCCATACTCCTCCGTCATAGTCGCAAGCAGGGTTACGCGGCGACAACTGTCGGGGGCAAGGGCTGAGAGCGCCAACTGTGGCAGAATATCACGTGGACAGGTGGAAATATCAGTCGTTGCTGTCCATACGCTCGTAAGAAATGGCCGCGCGGCAATCGAGATCGTCGGTTGCGGAACAGCTGACGCGTCGGGGACCGTCATAGATCACACGCTTGGTAAACGTTCGGCCGTTGGCCGAATAGTCGCGCGTTACGGCGCGGAGCGTGTCGCCACGGTATTCGAATGTGCCTTCGCGTTCAGCAGTGATCTCGGTGCAGGCGGCGGCTGAAAGAAGCAACGCCGCAATTAGTCCAAGTCGCATCAAGCAATTCTCCTTGCCAAAGAGTGGCTTTCGAAAACGCAGTGTCAGTCACGTACCCGATTGACCGTGTCGAACAACGCGGCGCGACAATCCAGCCGGTCGCCAGTGATGCAGGTCACGCGTTCAGCGCCCGAGATGATCGTGGTGCGGGAATAGGTGCTGCCATCATCGTTTTGGTAGACCCGCGTAATCGACGGGTAGGTGCGCCCGAACTCGGTGTAGGTGCCGCGGGTTTCGCTCACCACCTCGGCACAGCCCGCAACTGCAAATACAGCCAATACAAGACCTGCGCGCATCATGATCACCCCAGTTTATCCACTCGGATACAGATAAGGTGCGAGATGCCGAAATACACCTGCGGGTTGTGCCGTTTTTTCAGGCTGGATTGGCTAATCTTTAGCCGTAATGCGCCACCGGCGTGCCAGCCACGGCTGACATGTTCAGCAATCCACGCGCCGTGATGGACGGCGACACGATATGGGCACGGTTGCCCATGCCCATCAGGATCGGGCCAACCTCTAAACCGCCACCTTTCATCTTGAGGATGTTGCGCACGCCCGAAGCTGCATCGGCGTGGGCAAAGACCAGCACGTTTGCCGCCCCTTCCAACCGGCTGCCCGGGAACAGGCGCTGCCGCAACTCGGGATCAAGGGCCGTGTCGATGTTCATTTCGCCCTCGTAACAGAAGTCATGGTTCTGTGCGTCGAGCATCCGGATCGCTTCGCGCAGGCGCCAGCCTGACCCGTCGCCCTGATTGCCGAACTGGCTTTGGGAGCAGAAGGCGATTTTCGGCTCGATACCAAAGCGGCGGACGTGGCGGGCGGCCCCAATGGCGATCTCGGCGATCTCTTCGGGATTGGGATGCAGATGCACCTGCGTATCCGCCACGAAAAGCGGCCCATCTTCGAGGATCATCATGCTGAGCGCGCCCACCGGGTGATAGGAGTCGCGCCCCAACACCTGTTGCACGTATTTGAGATGCCAGCGGAATTCGCCAAACGTGCCGCAGATCAGACTGTCAGCCTCTTCCCGATGGACCATGACGGCCCCGATCGCGGTCGAGTTGGTGCGCATGATGGCCCGGGCGAGATCGGGCGTGACACCGCGCCGGCACATCAGTTCGTGGTAGGTGCCCCAATAGTCGCGGTAGCGGGGGTCGTTCTCGGGGTTCACGAGGTCGACCGTATCGCCAATCTTGATCGTGAGACCTGCGCGGGCGATCCGCGCTTCGATCACTTCGGGGCGTCCGATCAGGATGGGCCGTTCGGTGGTTTCCTCGACCATCGCCTGGGCCGCGCGAAGCACGCGCTCCTCTTCCCCCTCGGCAAAGACGATACGGCGGGAGGTGATGCGCGCCGCCTCGAACACGGGGCGCATGAGAAGGGCCGATTTGAAGACCGATCCGTCAAGATTGGATTTGTAGGCGTCCAGATCCTCGATGGGACGGGTGGCAACGCCAGTGTCCATCGCGGCCTTGGCCACCGCCGAGCTGACGATGCCCACAAGACGCGGATCGAAGGGCTTTGGGATCAGGTAGTCTGCGCCGAAATTGAGCTGTTCGCCCTGATAGGCGGCTGCCGCCTCGGCGCTGGTGGTGGCGCGGGCCAAGGCAGCTATGCCGTCGATGCAGGCAAGCTGCATCTCGTCATTGATCGTTGTCGCGCCCACGTCGAGTGCGCCGCGGAAGATGAAGGGAAAGCACAGGACGTTGTTGACCTGGTTGGGAAAGTCGCTGCGGCCGGTGGCGATGATCGCGTCGGGGGCCACGCTGCGGGCGTCATCTGGCAGGATTTCGGGAGTTGGGTTGGCGAGCGCGAAGATGATCGGCTGCTTGGCCATCTTTTGCACATGTTCGGGCTTCAGGACCCCAGGGCCTGAGAGGCCCAGGAACAGGTCGGCGTCGTCGATCACCTCATCGAGCGTGCGCTTGTCACTCTTTTGCGCAAAGGCCGCCTTGGCCGGGTTCATATCCTCGGTCCGGCCTTCGTAGACGACGCCGTGGATATCGCAGAGCCAAATGTTTTCGCGTTTGACACCCAGTTTCAACAGCATGTTGAGGCAGGCAATGCCCGCAGCACCGCCGCCGGTGCTGACGATCTTGATATCCTCGAAGCTCTTGCTCGCCACATGCAGCGCGTTCTTTGCGGCTGCGCCAACAACGATGGCTGTGCCGTGCTGGTCATCGTGGAAGACCGGGATATTCATCCGCTCCCGGCAGAGTTTTTCCACGACAAAGCATTCAGGTGCTTTGATGTCCTCGAGGTTGATGGCACCGAAGGTGGGTTCCAACGCGCAGACTATGTCAGCCAGCTTTTTGGGGTCGCTTTCATTCACCTCGATATCGAAGCAATCGATGGAGGCGAATTTCTTGAACAGGACCGCCTTGCCTTCCATCACCGGTTTGGACGCCAGTGCACCGATATTGCCAAGCCCCAGCACCGCAGAACCGTTCGACACAACGGCTACGAGGTTGCCGCGTGCGGTGTAGCGGGCGGCGTTGGCGGCGTCTTCCTTGATCTCGAGACAGGCTTCGGCCACGCCGGGAGAGTAGGCACGGGCCAGATCGCGACCGTTTGCCATGGGCTTGGTCGCGCGTATTTCGAGTTTTCCGGGTTTTGGGAATTCATGGTAGGCAAGTGCCGCGTCGCGCAGGTTCGGTGTATCGGACATGGAATCCCCTTGGGTGTTCGGATTTGGTTTAGCGTTAAACTATTTTTTACAGCGCGCCAATTGACGTTTGGTCACGTCAGACCATCGTGACCCAAATGAGCACTGCGCGCACGACTTTTTTCAGGGGGCGCTGCCCCCATTGCATTCGCAATTCCCCCGAAGTTTATTTGGCAAAGTGAAGGGGAGTTAAATGGCTGAGATACGCGCCGAGATACGGTTGCCCACGCAGGAGTTGCGGGATGACATTCCGTTTTTCACCAAGGTGTTGGGCATGCGGATGGACATGATTTATCCCGCTGACGATCCTTCGGTGGCGGTGTTTTCCGGTCATGGGCTGCGGGTGCGGATTGAAGCAGGTGCACAAGAGCCGCCCGGGACACTGCGCATTCTGAGTGGTGACCCGGATGGGTTTGCGGGCGGTCAGCGCGTCCTGACAGCTCCCAATGGCACACGTATCGAGGTTGATGACCTGAACCCGCCTTTGGTCATGCCCGAGACCGCGCACAGTTTTGTGGTGCGGCGCCTGACTGATCAGGCCCCATGGATCATCGGGCGTGCTGGTATGCATTACCGCGATCTGATCCCCGATCGGCTGGGCGGGTCGATCATTGCGAGCCATATCCGCATTCCGGATGGCGGGCCGGTGCCGGACATGGTCCACTATCATACCGTCGGCTTTCAGCTGATCTATTGCTATCGCGGCTGGGTGGACCTTGTGTACGAGGATCAGGGAGAGCCGTTCCGGCTGCATGCCGGGTGCTGCGTGATCCAGCCGCCGGAGATACGACACAGGGTGCTGTATGCCAGCGACAACATCGAGGTGATCGAGATTGGCGTTCCGGCGGAACATGTCACGACCATTGACCACGAGATGGAGCTGCCGAACGGTCCGGCGAACCCGGAGCGGCGGTTCCAGGGACAGTCCTTTGTGCATCATAATATCGAGGAGGCCGTATGGGGTCCGTTCCGCCTGCCGGGTCTTGAGGCGCGCGACACCGGGATTGCTGCGGGCACTGTTGGCGTTGCCGGCGTTCAGGTGGCGCGCAAGGGCCTGGGCGACACCGTTTGGGCCAGACATGACAGCGACATCCTGTTCACCTTTGTGCTGGAGGGCACGATAACCCTTGAGGGTGACGGGCGCGCGCCACATACGCTTGAAGCCGGAGATGCCTTTGTCATCCCACCTGATATGGCCACGCGCTATGCCAACCTGTCCGATAACATCGAGTTGCTTGAAGTGTCTTTGCCCGGAGCGTTCCGTACGCACATCAATTAGGATGTCGCGCTTCGCCGCTGTTGGCCCTGCTCTGTCATCTTGGTGCGCCTTAAAGCGGTAGCCAACGCTGGAACGCTTGGGTAGTGTCGGGGCTCCGAAACGAGGAAACATATGGACGAGTTGAAGCAGGCGGCGTTGGACGTGCGGGAGAACGCATATGCGCCCTATTCGAATTTCAAGGTCGGTGCGGCCGT
>NZ_JBYNDP010000130.1:0-9661 GCF_059783535.1 Tateyamaria sp.
CCACCAAAAACAATCCCCGGAACCATACCGGCACGACGTGCCTGACGAGCGGCGCCCTTGCCTGTCCCCGTGCGTTCCAGGGCTTCGAGATCAGGAATCTCTCCAGCCATTGTATTTCTCCAAAGTTAGGGCAGGGTGCCTCCAAGGCTGTCACCCCGCGTGAAGGCTGCCTCTTAGACCGGTTCCAGTCGCTTGAAAAGATGCAAAATGCGCGGTTGGGGGCTGGACGATGTGCGTGGCCCGTGTCACCGCTTGCTCATGCGTATACTGAGCGATCTTTTTGCCTCTCGCCGCGCGCTCGCAGGCTTTGTCGTCGTGGGCTTTGGCTGGGCTGCGTTTTCGGCGCAGATGCCGGTGATCAAGGCACAGGTGGGCGTGGGTGACGGGGCCTGGGGCACGTTGGTGTTGATTGGGTCAACCGGTGCGTTGATGGCTATGTGGTTGGCCCCCTTGTTCTATCGTCTGTTCGGGCGATGGGCGATGATTGTGGGCGCGGCTTGCATGGTGGCTGGGTTTGTTTTGGCCGGTGCGGCACAAACGCCCATGGCCATTGGTATTGCGCTTTTCTTTGCTGCTGGCGGGTCGGGTATTGCGGACGTATTGGCGAATGCCGAGGTGAGTGAGGCCGAGGCCGAAACGGGCCGCAGCCTTATGAATCTGAACCATGGCTTATTCTCAGTCGCCTACGCCATGGCGGCAATTGGGGTTGGGGCCGCACGAGAGGGCGGATTTGGCCCGGTTGCTGTCTTTGCCGCCATGGGCGTGGCTGTTGCTGTCCTGTTCCCCTGGATGGTGCTGCCGATGCGCACGCAGACAGAAGATGAGGCGCAGGACGCGACCGGTATGCCCCGCGCCCTTGTCTGGGTCGGTGGTCTTGTCGTTTTGGCCGCGTTTCTGGGAGAGGCCGCCTCCGAAGGCTGGTCAGCCCTGCATGTAGAACGGACGCTGGGTGGTGGCCCGGCCGAGGGCGCGATGGGGCCTGCATTGCTGGCCGTTGGCATGGCTGTGGGACGGCTTGGCGGACATGTGTTCGGCGCAGGTTGGCCGCCGCTGCGCGTCATGATGCTGGCGTCTTGCATCGCTGGCGTCGGGCTTGCGCTGGCGGGCATGGCGCCGGGGCTGAGTACAGCTTATGTCGGCTTCCTGCTTGGAGGTTTGGGTGTGTCGGTTGTCGGCCCATTGGCGCTTGGTCTTGTGGGGCAGGCCGTGCGCCCGAAGTACCGCCTGGCGGCGATCAGCCAGGCCGCAGCGCTGGGCTATGCCGCCTTCTTCCTTGGGCCGGTCATCATGGGCTTCGTGGCCGAGGGCTTTGGACTGCGCGTATCCTTCTATGTCATCGCATGCATCATGTTTGCTGTTGCAGCCATCCTGCTGCCTGGATGGAACCGGATGCTGACGACACGCACCACGTCCATGTCTTCTTCTGGCTGAAAATACCTCGGGTGAGCGCAGCACGCACGGGGGCAGCTCCCCCATATCGCCTGCTTACTGCCAGCGTCCGCCGAAGCCTTCAGGCACCAGCAGGTTGTGCCGCCCGAGATTGGCCACGTTCGTTTCTCCACACAGTGCCATGGTCGTCTCGAGTTCCTTGTGGATCACGTTCAGTGCTTCGGTCACGCCCTGTTGCCCCATGGCACCGAGACCATAGACAAAAGCGCGGCCGATATAGGTGCCCTTGGCGCCCATCGCCAACGCCTTGAGCACGTCCTGGCCTGAGCGGATACCGCTGTCGAGATGCACTTCGACCTGATCGCCAACCGCATCAAGGATTGACGGCAGGGCGCGGATGGAGCTGAGCGCGCCATCAAGCTGTCGCCCGCCGTGGTTTGATACGATGATGGCATCGGCGCCGACCTTCAGCGCCATCTTGGCGTCGTCGGCGTCAAGGATGCCCTTGAGGATGACCTTGCCCCCCCATTGCTCTTTCAGCTTGGCGACCTTGTCCCAATCGAGCGTGGGGTCGAATTGTTCCGCTGTCCATGCGCCCAGCGAGGACGCATCGCTAATCCCGTCGACGTGGCCCACGATGTTGCCGAACTCGCGCCGCTTGGCGGACAGCATCTCGATCCCCCACGACCACTTGGTCATCAGGTTCGCGATGGTTTTGGCCGTCAGCTTGGGTGGGGCGGAGAGGCCGTTCTTCAGATCCTTGTGCCGCTGTCCCAGGATTTGAAGGTCGAGCGTGATGACAAGGGCGGAACAGTTCGCATCCTTGGCCCGCTGGATCAGGCGGCTGACATAGTTCTGGTCCTTCATCGTATACAGCTGGAACCAGAAGGGGGCGTTGGTGAAGCCGGCCACATCCTCGATCGAGTTGATCGACATGGTCGAGAGGGTGAAGGGGACGCCAAATTTCTCGGCGGCGCGGGCGGCTTTCATCTCTCCATCCGCGTGTTGCATACCCGTGAGGCCCACGGGGGCAAGCGCCACGGGCATCGCCACGTCCTGGCCGATCATCTGGGATTTGGTGGAGCGGCCCGACATGTCCACGGCCACGCGCTGGCGCAAGCGGATGTCATCGAAGTCCGAGGAATTGTCGCGGAAGGTCTGCTCGGTCCAGCTGCCCGATTCGCAGTAATCGTAGAACATGCGGGGCACGCGGCGTTCGTAGATGCGCTTGAGATCTTCGATATTGGTGATGACGGGCATGGCGAACCTTCGGTATTGGTTAGGTTTGCTTACCAATTTGGGTGATTTCAAACAAGGCATGATGTAACAACAGCCAAAAGTACGAAATGGGACTTGTTTGGTGCGATATCGTATTATATTGCGTATGTAGTTCGAAATCGTACCAATGGAGGCTTTCATGTCTTTATCCCGTCGCAAAACCCTCGCCCTGCTTGGGGGCGGTTCCATCCTCGCTGCAACAGGCGCTGCGGCCTATGCGGTGACCCGCACGCCGCAAACAGCGCTCAAGCCCTGGGCTATGGCAGGAACCTATGCCGAACCGCGGATGCAGGCGCTGTCCTATGCGATCCTGGCGCCGAACCCGCACAACCGGCAGCCGTGGCAGGTTGATCTGCGCAAGGATGGCGAGGTGACCCTGCGCGTCGACACCGACCGGTTGCTGCCGCACACCGACCCGTTCAATCGACAGATCGTGATTGGTCTCGGTTGCTTTCTTGAACTCATGACCCTGGCCGCGGCCGAACAGGGCTACGGGGTTGATCTGGATATTTTCCCGGATGGCGAAGACCCGGAAGGTCTGGACCACCGTCGGGTGGCTGTTGCACGCTTTGTCGAAGGGGCGGGCGCGCCTGAGCCGGACCTGTTCGGGCAGGTCATGCATCGCCGGTCCCTCAAGGAGCCGTTTGACACGGACCGTCCGGTTGATCAGGCGACGCTTGATAAGGTTCTGAGTGCTGCGACCCGCACGACCGTGGCAGGCTCAATCGCCGCTGACGACATTGCCGCGCTGCGGGTGCTGAGCCACGAGGCGCTGCGGATCGAGATCGAGACACCGCACACCTACAAGGAAAGCGTGGACCTGTTCCGCATTGGCAGGCGCGAAGTTGATGCAAACCCGGACGGGATCGACTTTAGCGGTCCGATGTTCGAGGCGATGGCCCTGACAGGCACCTTTTCCCGGGAGGCGGCGCTGGAGCGGGATTCGCTGGCTTACGAGGGCGGGCTGAAGGCGGTCTTTGCCAATGCGGACACCGCCATGGGGCATCTGTGGCAGATCACGCCCACCAACACGCGGGCGGATCAGATCGCGGCAGGCCGCGATTGGCTGCGTTTGAACCTTGCCACAACGCGGGCAGGGCTTGGTATGCAACCGCTGAGCCAGGCCTTGCAGGAGTATCCGGAAATGTCGGAGCTTTACTCCGAGGTGCATGACAGGCTGGCGCCAGCGGGCGGAACCGTGCAAATGTTTGCCCGGATTGGATATGGCCCCGATATCGCACAGAGCCCGCGATGGGATATAGAAAGCAAGATCGTGAATGCGTGACAGTGACCCGTCGGTCTTTTTCGAAGTGTTCAACGAGATCGGCATTATCGAACAGCTCAGCCGCGCCATTCTGGAGGCGCGGCTTCCGCACGGGCTGATCGCTCCGCATTTTGGCGTGTTGAACCATCTGACCCGTGTGTCTGATGGGCGTACGCCGATGGAGATGGCCCGCGCATTTCAGGTGCCCAAGACAACGATGACCCACACGCTCAAGGGGCTCGAGCAGCACGGTCTGGTCGAGACACGGCCCAACCCCGACGATGGGCGGTCAAAGAGGGTCTGGCTGACGGACAAGGGGCGTGCGGTGCGTGCGGAGACAATCGCGGGTCTGGGACCTGATTTTGCGAAACTGGCGGATGAGTTTGACGTCAGCCAATTGGTGGAAATCCGTCCGGTGCTGACTGCGCTGCGCGAATATCTGGATGCCGCACGGGATTGAGGCTGGCGCAGGGCACCTGCGCCTTACGCCATTGCCCCGGCGCGGGCGGCGCGGTACATGCGCGCCCATGACAGAACGCCCACATCGCAACTTTTACGGACGTCTGAAGGGCAAGACCCTGAAAGACAGTCAGAAACGTTATCTGGACGAGGATTTGGCCGCCTTGTCCCCTGGTCCTGTGTCCTGGGATGACAATCCTGCGCGCGATCCGCTGGATCTGGATACACTTTTTGGCGGCAAGCCTGTTTGGCTTGAGGTGGGCTTTGGCGGGGGGGAGCACTTGGTGCATCAGGCCGCCGAAAACCCTGATGTGGGGATTATCGGGGCCGAGCCATACATCAACGGTGTGGCGATGCTGCTGGGCAAGATCCGGCGGTCTGGCGTGCACAATCTGGCGGTGCATCCGGGCGATGCCCGTGATCTGATGGATGTGCTGCCCGAGGCGTCGATTGCGCGTGCCTTTTTACTCTATCCCGATCCGTGGCCGAAGGCGCGCCACCATCGTCGTCGTTTTGTAACGCAAGAGCATCTGGAACCCTTGGCTCGCGCGTTGAAACCCGGAGCGATCTTTCGGGTGGCAACGGATATTCCGGATTACGTGCGCCAGACGCTGGAAGAGGTGCCGAAAGCTGGCTTCGAGTGGTTGGCAGAGCGGCCCGGAGACTGGCGTGAGCCTTGGGGCGACTGGATCAGCACGCGCTATGAACAGAAGGCGCTGCGCGAGGGGCGGGTGCCCCACTACCTGACATTCCGGCGGTTGGGGTAAGGGACTCTGCCCCTGGCGCCTGTGCGCCTGCCCCGTGGTATTTTTGGTCACAAGAAACACGTGGCCGGTCTGGACGATGTAACACGGGCGGGGTAGGTCTGCGCCGACTGAAAAGATGCGAGCGCAAACATGTCCAGCCACGGTGATCCGATCCCCATGACCTCTTCCGCCTGTGGACCGCTCAGCGGCACGGCGGATGTGCCGGGGGACAAGTCCATTTCGCACCGGTCGTTGATCCTGGGGGCCATGGCCGTGGGCGAGACGACGATCACCGGGTTACTGGAAGGGCAGGACGTGTTGGACACCGGCAAGGCGATGCAGGCCTTTGGCGCTGAGGTGATCAATCACGGCGGTGGGTTGTGGTCCGTGCATGGTGTTGGTGTTGGCGGGTTTGCCGAGCCCGATCAGGTGATTGATTGCGGCAATTCCGGCACTGGTGTGCGTCTGATAATGGGGGCGATGGCGACCTCGCCCATTTCCGTGACCTTTACCGGCGATGCGAGCCTGAATGGCCGGCCGATGGCGCGAGTGACCGATCCGCTGGCCCTCTTCGGGTGCGAGACGGTTGGCCGGTCCGGGGGGCGTTTGCCGATGACCCTGGTGGGCGCTGTGGATCCGGTGCCTGTGGAATACACGGTCCCGGTGCCGTCGGCGCAGGTGAAGTCTGCTGTTCTTTTGGCGGGTTTAAATGCGCCCGGTGAAACCGTTGTGATTGAGGCTGAAGCCACCCGCGATCACACCGAGCGAATGCTGGCGGGCTTTGGTGCCGAGATTTCGACGGAGGTGACGGACAGGGGTTGGGTCATCAAGTTGAAGGGGCAGCCGGAGCTGAAGCCTTTGCATATTGATGTGCCGCGCGATCCATCCTCGGCCGCGTTTCCGGTCTGTGCGGCGCTGATTGTGCCGGGCTCGGATGTGCTGGTGCCCAATATCGGATTGAACCCGACCCGCGCTGGGTTGTTTACAACGCTGCGCGAGATGGGAGCGGATTTGATGTATGAAAACGAGCGGGAAGAGGGGGGTGAGCCTGTCGCCGATCTGCGCGCCCGGTTTTCGCCTGATCTGGTGGGTATCGAGGTGCCTGCCGAGCGTGCGGCCAGCATGATTGATGAGTACCCTGTGCTGTCAGTGGTGGCGTCCTTTGCCAAGGGGCAGACGCATATGCCCGGCGTGAAGGAGTTGCGCGTCAAGGAGAGTGATCGGATTGACGCGATGGCGACCGGGCTGCGCGCCGCTGGTGTGGCGGTCGAGGATGGGCCGGATTGGTGGACCGTGACGGGCCTTGGCCATGGGAATGTGCCGGGTGGGGTCACCTGTGCCAGCCATCTGGATCACCGGATTGCCATGTCCTTCCTCGTTATGGGGATGGCCACGCAAAAGCCGATGTCGGTGGATGATGGGGGGCCAATTGCCACGTCTTTCCCGATTTTCGAGCCGCTGATGGGTGGGCTTGGCGCGCAGGTGCGCCGCGATAACCGATGAGCGGGGACCCGTTTACCGTCGCGATTGATGGACCTGCTGCGGCAGGCAAGGGCACGATCAGCCGGGCCATTGCGGCGCATTTCGGCTTTGCGCATCTGGATACCGGTTTGCTCTACCGGGCTGTCGGTGCCCTGATGCTTGACGGGGCTGATCCGATTGAAGCGGCGCTGGCGTTGGATCCAAGCGCGTTGGAGGATGGCCGATTGCGCACGGCGGAGGTGGCGCAGGCCGCGAGCCAGGTTGCGGTGATCCCGAAAGTGAGGTCCGCGCTTCTGGACTTTCAGCGCGCCTTTGCGCGGCGTGCCGGTGGTGCGGTTCTGGATGGGCGCGACATTTGCACCGTGATTTATCCTGATGCCGAGGCGCAACTGTTTGTCACGGCAAGTGCCGAGGTGCGGGCGGAGCGCCGGTGGAAGGAGTTGTCTGCCAAAGGCGATGAGCGAACCATGCAGCAGGTGCTTGAGGATGTGCGCAGTCGGGATGCGCGCGACAGCGAACGGGATACGGCGCCGATGAAACCAGCCGTGGGAGCGCGGGTCATCGACACATCGGATATGACGACTAAAGAGGCCGTCGCTGCGGCCATTTCACATGTTGAGGAACGCCGACGTGCACAGGACGGCTAGCCGGCCTGCAAGGCGCCATTCAAGTCGGCCGAGTCCATGATGACGTAAGATGTGTAGGTGATCTTCCAATCGCCGTCGTCACCCCGTCTCAGGAGAGAGAAGGCAGGGTAGGGCTGTTGCACCAGAATGTCCCGGCTGAGCAGCCTTGTTTCGTGTGTCGCAGCCACCTCGTCTTCGCCACGAAAGCTGGCTGACACGCAATGCCGTGCCATCATTGTGACCTGCTGTTTGACCAAGTGAGCATGGACTGCATCGAATGTGGACTTCAGATCCGCGCGGGTGTGTATCAGGCGTTTGGCCTCAAGTGTTTCAATTTCGTAAGGAAGAGAGAAGCACAGCGCGAAGCTGTCAAAATCCCCAGACATTAACGCTTCCCCGGTACGCGTTAGCAAGTGTTCTGAGACATCAGACGGCGAAGATAGGACGGTGGGCATTACAAGCTACTGTTCAGATACTCGTACAATTGTGCCACAATACGCAAAAAATTCAATGATTTCAAAAATTTCCCGCGAGGCGGGAAATTTGTCTTTCGAGCGGCTCAGGCCGCATGTGCACCATCCGCAAGCGTCTTGACGAAAGCCAGCACGGTTTCGACGTTATCACCGGCGGCAATGCGGCTTACGATGGCCGAGCCGACAACTGCGCCATCTGCCACCGAAGCGATGGCCTTGGATTTTTCAGGCGTGTTGATGCCGAAGCCGACAATTACGGGCAGATCGGTTGCGGATTTGATCCGCGCGACTTCAGGACCCACATCTCCCGCTTCGGCTTCGGCTGCGCCAGTGATGCCGGTGATCGAAACGTAATAGACAAAGCCCGAGGTGTTCTGCAGCACACGCGGCAGGCGCTTGTCGTCGGTTGTTGGTGTGGCGAGCCGGATGAAGTTCAACCCGGCGGCCTGAGCAGGGATACACAGCTCGCTGTCTTCCTCGGGCGGCAGGTCGACAACAATCAGGCCATCAATCCCTGCATCCTTTGCCTTTGTCAGAAATGCGTCGACACCGCAGGAGTAGATGGGGTTGTAGTACCCCATGAGCACGATCGGCGTCGTGTCATCGGTTTCCCGGAAGCTGCGGGCCAGGTCGAGCGTGCGGTCCAGTGTCATTCCGGCCTCGAGCGCGCGCTGCCCTGCAAGCTGAATGGTTGGTCCATCCGCCATCGGGTCCGTGAAGGGCAAGCCAAGCTCGATGATGTCTACGCCCGCGGCAGGCAAGCCCCGCACGACTTCGAGCGACGTATCGTAATCGGGGTCACCCGCCATGATGTATGACACAAAAGCTTTGCGTCCTTCGGCTGTGAGGGCCGCGAATTTGGCGTCGATCCGGGTTGTCATCTCAGTCTCCTGTCCGTCCTACCTCACCTGCCAAAGCGGTGCAGGAAAGGCAAGCGTCGTCAGAACCTGAAATGGTACCTAAGGGAATAGGCATTCATACCGGGGTTCTCATCGGCAAGGTTCGCATTCGACTTATGTGAGATGGCGGCGGAAATCGCGTGCCCATTGTCGAACTGATATCCAACGCCGAGAAGTGACCGGATCTGAAAGGTGGATCCAAGAAAGTTCTGAAACGTCCCTTCTTCGTAGAGGCCGGGCATAATGCTGTTGTCGATGAACCAACCACTGTTCCATTGCCAGCGCGACCAGATACCGCCACCAATAAAGGCGTCGCCTTCGCCGGTCACGCTAGCGTTTGCACCCCAAGCGACAGACAGAACGCGCTTTTGCACGAACGGCGTGTGGCGATACTCAAGATCAAAGATCGCACTGTCCTGTCCGCCTTCGCCATAATCTGTTGTGCCAAGCGCAAAGGTTACTTCTTGTGCGGATGCGGTAGTGATGCTGATCAGTATTGAAATGATGGCAACATAAATACGGTTCATGTTGTTGTTCCTAAGTCTAAATTTCCGCCGCGACCAATAACTGTGCCTGGCCCGAACCACCATGATCAATACGGCTCCGTCAATTCAAATTCTTTCAAGAAAATGCGATCATTTTGTCCAAACCTGTCACCGCCTTGCACCTGTTCGCTGTCCTGCTAGAAGCGGCGCAACCGCTGAAAGGACGATGAGATGGGTTTTAAGATGGGAATCGTGGGCTTGCCGAACGTGGGCAAGTCGACACTTTTTAATGCGCTGACCAAAACGGCGGCAGCACAAGCGGCAAACTTTCCCTTCTGTACGATTGAGCCGAATGTAGGCGAAGTCGCAGTTCCTGACGCCCGTTTGGACAAGCTGGCGGCCATTGCGGCGTCTAAGCAAATCATTCCGACCCGCATGACTTTTGTGGACATCGCCGGTCTGGTAAAAGGCGCGTCGAAAGGCGAGGGGCTAGGCAACCAGTTCTTGGCCAACATCCGTGAGGTTGATGCCATCGCCCACGTGTTGCGCTGTTTCGAAGA
>NZ_JBYNDP010000131.1:0-7726 GCF_059783535.1 Tateyamaria sp.
AGATGGCCGAGTTGAACTTCTTGGCCAGCGCCTCGTCATTGGTCAGGATCATGCCACCGCGCGGGCCGCGCAGGGTCTTGTGCGTGGTGGTCGTCGCCACGTGCACATGCGGGAAGGGCGAGGGGTATTCGCCCGCGGCGATCAGACCTGCGAAGTGGGCGACATCGGCCAGAACATAGGCACCGACCTTGTCTGCAATCTCGCGAATACGGGCAAAGTCGATCACGCGCGGGATGGCTGAGCCACCGGCGATGATCATCTGCGGCTTGTGCTCGAGCGCCAGCGCTTCGATCTGGTCATAGTCAATGTCCAGTGTGTCGCGGCGCACGCCGTATTGCACTGCGTTGAACCACTTGCCCGACTGGTTGGGGCGCGCACCGTGGGTCAGGTGGCCGCCGGCATCCAGCGACATGCCCAGAATCGTATCGCCAGGTTGCAGAAGCGCCTGGAAAACACCTTGGTTGGCTTGCGAGCCAGAATTCGGCTGAACATTCGCGAAGCCGCAATCAAACAGCTTGCAAGCGCGCTCAATGGCAAGGTTCTCGGCCACGTCGACGAACTGGCACCCACCATAGTAGCGGCGGCCTGGGTAGCCTTCGGCGTATTTATTGGTCATCACCGAACCCTGCGCCTCAAGCACAGCGGCGGACACGATGTTCTCTGACGCGATCAGCTCGATCTCGTCCCGCTGGCGACCCAGCTCGTCACGGATTGAGCCGAACAGCTCGGAATCACGATCGGCAAGGCTCTGGGTGAAAAAACCATCTGTGCGGTGGGGCGCATTCATGGGAACTCTCCTGCGTGGACTGAGTCGTTTTGATTTGCCGTTTCCTATCGGAAACCGGGCCTTTGAGCAAAGGATGTATCCCGACCAATCGTACATCACCAGCGACAAAGCGCGCTGGGCGCTGGTAAGGGGCGAAAAGATATGGTTCTTTCGGCACAGAACGAATGCCATAGGAAACACCAATGCCACTCAAGATCGCCTTTGCGGCCAGCCGCGCGCCGGTTGCGCAAACAGCACGGGCGACATTGATCGGGCGTTATGGTGATGTGCCTGCCGAATCCGCCGACGTCATTGTCGCGCTGGGCGGCGATGGGTTCATGTTGCAGACCCTGCATGCGTCGCAGCACTTTAACGTGCCCGTTTACGGCATGAACCGCGGGACCATCGGCTTTCTGATGAACGAATATGGCGAGTCCGATTTGGAGGCACGCCTCGAAGCCGCTGAAGAAGCGGAATTGAACCCGCTGTCCATGACGGCACTGGATACCAATGGCAAAAGCCATCATGCGCTTGCCATCAATGAGGTGTCCTTGCTGCGCGCAGGCCCACAGGCCGCAAAACTGCGGATCACCGTGGATGGCCGCCTGCGCATGGACGAACTGGTGTGTGACGGTGCGCTGGTGTCCACGCCTGCTGGCTCAACGGCTTACAATTATTCTGCGCACGGGCCTGTCTTGCCCATCGGATCGGACGTGCTGGCACTGACTGCCGTTGCCGCGTTCCGCCCGCGCCGCTGGCGCGGTGCACTGCTGCCCAAAACAGCCAATGTCAGAATTGACGTGTTGGAGGGCGACAAACGTCCGGTCATGGCCGAAGCGGATTCGCGATCTTTCCGCGACATTGCTGCCGTGGAAATCCAGTCTGAGCCGTCCGTCGTGCACCGCATTCTCTTCGACCCCGGTCACGGGCTCGAAGAGCGGCTGATTTCAGAACAGTTCAACTGATCAGCCCTGTGGCGTGATGTAGCCTCTGGCTATTTTCGTGGCCTGCGCCACGTCCAGAATGGGCGGCAATAGGGTCAACAGCTCACCATCGCCATCCAGAAGGTGCACGAAACTGCCATGGGAGTAGATCCAGCCGTATTCCGGGTCCTGGAACAGTGGCTCAACCTCGACCTTGAAGGCATCGTAAGCCACCTGCAAGGCATCATCTTCACCCGTCAACCCGATGAAATCCGGATGGATCTCTGCCAGCGGCGCCCCCATTGTATCGACCTGATCCTGATCCGGCGCAACCGTGATCATTACCGGGGTCACATCGATCCCGTCGGCGGCCAGCTCGTCCACCACCTGCGCCATCAACGGCAGGGCAGCGGAACAGATGTTCAGGCAATTGGCATAGCCAAAGAACAGCAGCTGATGCTTGCCGTCCGGATCAACCTGCGTGCGCGTTTGGCCGTTCTGATCCAACAGTGCGTAAGGTCCACCAATATCAACCGGAAACGGGCTTTGGCCTGCGGCGGGCATCCCCGCCACAAGCGCCAAGGCCATCAAAACACCGCGCATCACCTCAGAAGTTCTCCGCAATCCAGGCCTCATCGAACTCAAGTCCCAGACCCAGATACCCTTCCTCAGCGATAATCGCCTTGACGCCGGGATCGCGACGGAACCACGGACCTTTGCCCTTGGCCTCAGGGTGTTCGGCGGCCCAGTTCTTGGTCCACTTGTTCGCCTTGATCTTGTCACCACCTCCCGGCGGCACAATGGTCTGCACCAGATAGACATTGTTGGCCCCAAGCTCGGGGTCATCAATCATCAGCCCGTCGACGGTGATGGTCTGGTTGCAAAAGGGCTGCAATTCGACGGCTGCACCGGTAAAGGCCGGCTGGCTGTTCTTCATCGGCAGGATCAACGTGTCATCGGCGGTGCGCAACAGACCAAGCTGGCGCTTGCCAGCGCCACAATCGGCAGGGCAATCGCCCGTGAAGGTGCACAACAGGTCAACGACCGTGGCCTCGAACGTGGCCGGAACCTCGGCATACAAGTTCCAACTGCGCGCTTCGGACCCTTCAGAGAAGTCTTGCGCAACGAGCGGAGACGCCATCAATGCCAGTGCGGCTGTAAGCTGTTTCAGCATGATCAGTCTCCTTGTGGCCGGGCGGATTTCGGGATCGAGAAAGGCGGCACGTTGCCATAGTCGTTGTGGTTCTGATTGGTGATATCGAGGTCGGACACCACGTCAGACACCACAAGGTACTTCAGACCATCACGTTCATAGAGCATGCCGTCGGCCTCGACCGTATGCGCCGCCAGTTTGAGCGCGGTGTCACCACCAGCCGTCTGGTCATCCTCACCCACCCTGAGCACCATGTAGACAGTGCCATCTTCTGCCAATAGCCCAACAGGGATACCGCCCGCACTGCACCACAACGCGCAGGTGTGGTGCGCCGACCCCACCACCGCATCGGGACTGCCCATTACGCCCGAGTAATAACACCAGGTGTCAATAATCTCTCCGGTCACCTGAATACGTGTGCCTTCCGCAGCATGTCCCGCCAGCGGTAGGCTCATCACTGCAAGCGCGCTCAGAATGAGTGATCGCATGATACGGCCTTTCCTGTTCAACTGTTTTGCAGGCTGACAGTTGTACCCAACCCGGTCAAATCACGCTTTTGGTTTCGACGTTTTTGTGATCGCTTGGCGCTTGGTTACGGCTCTGCTATTCTGACAGCCAAAGACAGAGGCAATGAACCCGCCCGCCAAAGTACAGGTATGACAGCACTCAGCAAATATGATCGGCTCGAAGCAACGGGCCTGTGGCGTGACGCGGCGGATGCGCAGCGGCGCGAAGTTATCGTGTCTATCGGGGATGCGACCTTGATCATCTCCGACCTGAATGACCGCGCCATAACGCACTGGTCACTGGCCGCCGTTGAAAAGGGGCCCGCTTCCGACAAAGGCGGCGCGGCTTTTCATCCCGATGGAGACCCGGATGAGGTTCTCGAATTGGGAGCGGACGAGGCGGCGATGATCGACGCAATCGACACGTTGCGCCGCGCCGTTGCGCGGGCGCGGCCCAAGCAGGGCCGACTGCGCTGGGTCGGCGCCGCGGTGTCGGTGTCTGCCGTGGCAGCACTTGCCATTTTCTGGCTGCCCGGCGCATTGGTCGACCACGCCATGCGTGTGGTCCCCCCGGTGAAGGAGGCAGAGATCGGTGCGGCCTTGCTGGCCCGGATCGAACGTGTGTCCGGCCAACCCTGCAACAGTATCGAGGCACGCCCGGGTCTTGTTGCGCTGGCTGGACGCACCGGGGTGGCACGTGTCGTGGTGTTGCCCGCGGGCGTCCGAGAGGTTCTGGCCTTGCCCGGCGGTACAGTGCTGGTGAACCGGACGCTGGTTGAAGACTATGAAGAACCGGACGTTGCGGCCGGCTATATCCTTGTCGAACAGACACGCAGCGCCGAAAAACCGCCTCTGCGCGCCCTGCTTGAACATGCCGGTCCACGCGCCACAGGCACCTTGTTGACAACAGGATCGCTTCCATCCAGCGCGCTCGAGGCATTTGCAGAGGATCAATTGGCCAAAGCCATTGTTGAAATACCAGCCGAAACGCTTTTGCCAGCCTTCGCTGCCGCAGAGGTGCGCAGCACGCCTTACGCCCGGGCGCGCGACATCTCGGGCGAGGCAACCTTGCGGCTGATCGAAGCCGATCCGATGTCAGGCCAAGACCCGGTCCCCGTTATGCAGGACCGGGATTGGCTTCAACTTCAGGCGATCTGTGAAAGCTGACCATTACTTCCTGACAAAAGCGTCCGAGAAACCAAGCGCGCGGCTGCGGGACAAACCGTTTGACAGATCAGCCGATGATCCAAAAGGTCCCGCCAAGACAATCTGATACGATTTTCCGCCGCGTTTGAACTTGCCAATGCGCGCTGGCAGACCAGACCGCACAATACGTTGCGCTGCAGCCTTTGCATTGGCGGGCAAGCTGTACGTTCCCACTTGGACATAGCGGCCTTTGACCGCTTGCTTCGCTGTATCGGGAGTGGCGCGCGCCGCAGTTTTCACAATCGGCTTTGCAGCAGTCCGCGTTGATACAACAGGTTGCCGAGCTTTGTTGCGTGTCTTGCGCTGCACCCATTTCATGAGTTGCCCATCACGCTTGATGAGGGTCACAGTCCCCAGATCACGCTCTTGCGTTGCGACATCCACATACGGGTACACGAGCGGAACGGTCGCTGTGACATCACGACCGGTGCGGCGATCGATCAGGCGCCGTGGCACGGTCCGTGTCCATGCAAGCCGGGTTTGCGCAATGCCGTTCAAGGACTGCTCCGCACGTCTCCGGTTCAAGCGGTCATCCTCCCAAACCGGCTGATAACCCTCCGGTATCGGTGCGGGACCTTGCGCAATTCGGCTGTCATAGACGTGGAGCGGCACAACCCGGGTTTCGGGATCAACCGATCTCGTTTGTTCGGCATTGTTGATGGATGCGACCGGTACCCGACGCACGGTCGTGGTCGGCGCCACCCTGGTTTGCTGGGTAGCAGGGGCGGTTCTCTGTACCGCAGGCGCCTGAGCGCGGGTGGGGGCTGGGGATGTTGCAGCAACTGGTCGGGCCGGGGCTGGCGCCGGTACGGATCGACGTACAATCACACGCTGAGTTGGTTGGGCCGGCGCTGCGGGCGCAGTCTGCGTTGTCCGAACAGTGGGGCGTGCAACCGGCGCAGGTTGCACCGGAGTTGCCGTGCCCGAGGCAGAGGGCGCGATTGTAATCTGCTCCGGCGTTGCCCCTGCCGATTGGCCCGGTGTGACGCGCGCGGCAGCCGCAGCTTCGGCTGACAGTGTTGGCGTCTGACCGCATATCAACTGACGCTGCCGGTTCACTCGGGGGACCCAAGTGACATTGCCGTCAATGCCTGCGCGCACATAGACGCAGCCCCGGCTGTCCACATATTGTGTTCCGTTGAAGGATGCTGGCGGAAACTCTGCCGGGGTCTGCGCATCACGCAAGGATTGGGCGTGGCCAAACCCGATAGACAACGACGCCGCGATGACAGCCCAAGCTGCAATTCTAGTTACTTTCATTATATCCCCCACAAGATATGGGGAACACGATGCCTCAACACCCGGCATGAGTAAAGCGGCGATACCCGCTATTTGGTGCCAAACATGCGATCGCCTGCATCGCCAAGTCCCGGAACGATGTATCCCACGTCATTCAGCTGATCATCGACCGCAGCGGTCACGATTGGGACGTCCGGATGCGCGTCCTTCATGCGGGCAATGCCTTCGGGGGCAGCCAGCAGGCACAGAAAACGGATATTGGTCGCCCCGGCCTCTTTCAGCTTGTCGATGGCCGCAGCAGAGGAATTGCCGGTGGCCAGCATCGGATCAACCGCAATGACCAGGCGATCTTCCAACGATTCCGGCACTTTGAAATAGTATTCGACGGGCTGCAGCGTCTCTTCGTCCCGGTACAAGCCAACAAACCCGACCCGGGCCGAAGGGATCAATTCCAGCACCCCGTCCAGCAACCCATTCCCCGCGCGCAGGATCGAAATCAGGGCCAGCTTCTTGCCATCCAAGGTCGGTGCATCCATCTCCTGCATAGGGGTCTCGATACGTTTGGTCGTCATCGGCAGTCCGCGCGTCACTTCGTAGGCAAGAAGTTGCGAAATCTCCCGCAACAGCTGCCGGAACACGGCCGTCGGCGTGCTCTTGTCACGCATGATGGTCAGCTTGTGCTGGATAAGCGGGTGATCAACAACGGTCAGATGTTCGGACATGGCGCAGCTCCTTGGTGATACCTTCTTCTGCCCCGACAGCGGCATGGGGACAATCCCCTTCATCTTGCCAAGTAAACTTCAGGGTTTGTGGCAGAGCCTCAACGCGCGTCAGCGCCAAAAGGTCGCGTGCGCCGTCAGGCGCTCATTGTGGTGAAACGCCCAAATGCCGCGCCACCAAATGCGCCACATCCTGAAAGCCAATCAGCCCCAGCGGCGTGCCATCCCCACCATGAACCAAAACAGGCACCCGCTCGCGCGTATGATCGGTGCCCACCCATGTCGGATCATTGCCATGATCGGCGGTCAGAACCAGCAGATCACCGGCGCGCAGCCGTGGTAAAATGCGGCCCATCTCGGCATCAAACCATTCCAGATGACGGGCATACCCCGAAACATCCCTGCGATGCCCATACAGGCTGTCGAATTCGACAAAGTTTGCAAAGGTCAGGCTGCCATCCTCGGCGGAACCAACCAGATCAGCCAAATGACCCATCAGGTCGACATCCGCGCCCTTACGCACCTCATCAAAGCCCTGCATCGAGAAGATATCGCCGACCTTGCCCACGCCAAAAACGCGGTGTCCTGCATCCTGCACCCAATTGGTCAGGATCGGGGCAGGCGGAGTGATGGCGTAATCCCGGCGGTTCACAGTCCGCTCAAACGCGCCCTCCACTCCGACAAAAGGGCGGGCAATCACACGGCCAACCCGCATCTTGTGCAGAACTGGCGCCACCGCTTGGCACAGGTCCAAAAGCCGGTCCAAACCGAAATGCTCTTCGTGTGCTGCGATCTGGAATACGCTGTCCGCAGAGGTGTAGCAGATAGGCTTGCCAGACCGGATATGCTCGGCACCATGCTCGGCAATGATGGCGGTGCCCGACGCGTGGCAATTGCCCAGTATGCCGTCAACACCGGCCGCAGCGCAAACGGCTTCAACCACGGCGTCCGGAAAGGCCGGGCGCGTGTCGGGGAAGTAGTGCCAGTCCCAAGGCACCGGGACACCCGCCAATTCCCAATGGCCTGACGGCGTATCCTTGCCCTGCGACACCTCCGTGGCAGCACCCCACGCGCCTGACCGCGCGTCCTGCCCATTGGCAAGTGCCATGGCCTCGAACAGCCCAAGCGCGCGCAGATGTGGCACATCCAGTGGCCCGCTGCGGCCATCCTCTGCGCGGCCCGCGGCACAGGCTTCGGCAATATGACCAACAGTA
>NZ_JBYNDP010000131.1:7826-9656 GCF_059783535.1 Tateyamaria sp.
GCGGCCATCCTCTGCGCGGCCCGCGGCACAGGCTTCGGCAATATGACCAACAGTATTGGCGCCTGTATCCGGCACATCCCCGTTGAAATACGCAGCCGCATCAGGGGCACCGCCAATCCCGACGGAATCCATGACGATAAGGAACGCGCGCGGCATCAGCCGATCCGCTCTGTGATCAGGTCTGGCACGATGGGCGCTTGCCTGCCGACGGTGATGGCCTTGCGCACCGCGGCTTCGGCCCGATCCGCATCCGCCGGGCGCGCCGCATGGATCACGCACAAGGGCTGTCCCTTGGACAGTTTGGTGCCCAGGCGGGCCACGTCGGACAGGCCAACAGCCGGATTGATCACGTCACCCTCGGCCTTGCGGCCACCGCCCAGATCGACAACGGCCAATCCCAGCGCTTCGCCATCAATGGCAGTGACATATCCCGGCCCCGTTGCGCTGATTTCGCGAATAACAGTGGCTTCCGGCAGGAACCTCGACCAGTTCTCGACAAAATGCAGGGGGCCGCCCATTGCCGCGATCATCGTGCCAAAACGTTCTGCCGCACGGCCATCCGCAATGGCCGCGACAATGGCATCCGCGCCCGCCTGTACGTCGTCCGCCAAGCCACCATTGGCCAGAAGGACCCCGCCCAAGGCCGCCGAAATCTCGACCAACGGACCCTGCGCCGGGCCGGTCAGTGTGCGCATGACTTCCGCTACCTCAAGCGCATTGCCAAGGGCAGGGGCAAGGGGCTGCGACATGTCCGTGATCAGCGCCGTGGTCTTGCATCCGGCGGCATTGGCCGTTTTTACCAGCGCATCGGCAAGGGCACGCGCCGCTTCCACATCCTTCATGAAAGCGCCGGACCCGACCTTGACGTCCAGCACCAGCCCATCAAGGCCCGCGGCCAGCTTCTTTGACAGAATAGACGCGGTGATCAGGTCCATGCTCTCGACTGTGGCGGTCACATCGCGCACGGCGTAAAGCCGTTTGTCTGCGGGCGCGACCTCGGCTGTTGCGCCGACAATGGCGCAACCGGCCTTGGCCAACACGTCCCGCAACCGCTGTTCGCTCAGCTCGGTCGAGACGCCCGGAATGGCGTCCAGCTTGTCCAAAGTCCCGCCCGTGTGGCCCAATCCGCGCCCCGAAATCATCGGTACATTGGCGCCGCAGACAGCCAGGGCGGGGGCCAGCACAAGGCTCACGCAATCGCCAACGCCGCCCGTCGAATGCTTGTCGAGGACCGGACCTTCCAGATCCCAGTTCAGCACCTGCCCACTGTCGCGCATGGCCATGGTCAATGCGACCCGGCCCACATCGCCCAGACCGTTCAGGCAAACGGCCATGGCAAAGGCCCCGGCCTGCGCATCGGTTACGGTGCCGTCTGCCAGCCCTTCGGCAAACCAGCTCAGCTCTTCACGTGATGGGGTTTGACGCTGGCGTAGTTTGGCAATGATGGATCGTGCGTCGCTCATGCATCGCCATCCATGTGGGCGGCAACAAAAGCGCCAGGCAACAATTCGGCAAGGGTCATGACCTGCTCAACACCACCCGTGGTGGCCATGGTCACACGCACATCCCCGGAACCGAATTCGGCCAGCTTCTGACGGCACCCGCCGCAGGGCGTGACAGGCATCGGGCTGCCCGCAACAACATAGGCCTCGGTGATCTTTCCCTGACCGGCGGCGACCATTGCCGCAATGGCCCCAGCCTCGGCACAAGTCCCCTCGGGATAAGCCACATTCTCGACATTGCAGCCTACAAATACAGTACCATCCGCCGCACGGACGGCCGCACCGACCTTGAAATTCGAATAGGGCGCATATGCGTTCTCCCGCACGT
>NZ_JBYNDP010000132.1:0-4582 GCF_059783535.1 Tateyamaria sp.
GGACCGGGCAGCTGCGTGCCCAACACGTTGGAGATCAGCGCACCGCCCCACATGCCGTGGGCGATGACCTTGTGAAAAGCCTCTTCCTGCGCGAATTCCTGATCCACGTGGGCGGGGTTCACATCGCCCGACACCACGGCAAAGGCATCGATGTCCTGTGCGGTCAGGGTGCGGACGAGATCGGCGCTGTCGCCCACTGCGATGTCTTCGAAAGGGCGGTTTTCGATGTAGCCCATGCTGGGGGTGATGTCAGACGACATGGTGCCCTCCGTCGATGTAAGCGGTGTTTCCGGTGACCGAGCGGGCGAAGTCCGAGACGAGGCAGGCCGCCATCGCGCCCACCTCATCGATCGTGGTCAATTGGTTGAGCGGTGCGCGTGCCTTGGCGTCGTCAATCAGGGCATCGAAATGGTCGATGCCAGAGGCCGCGCGGGTGTGCAGCGGGCCGGGGGACATAGCGTTCACGCGGATGTTTTTCGACCCTAACTCGGCTGCAAGGTAGCGTGTTGTCGCCTCGAGCGCGGCCTTGACCGGGCCCATGATGTTATAGTTGTCCACGACCTTTTCGGCGCCGTGGTAGGACACCGTCAGGATCGTACCGCCATCTGTCATCAGGGGTTCGGCCCGCCTGGCCAGTCGGATCAGGGAATGGACTGAAATGTCCATGGCCAGCCCGAACCCATCCTTTGAACAATCGACGACCCGACCGTGCAGATCCTCGCGAGGGCAGAAGGCGATGGAATGGACAAGGAAGTCCAGCCGACCCCAGCGGGTGCGGATGGCATTAAACAGCGCATCCATCTGGTTATCATCCGTGACGTCCAATGGCATGAAGATTTCTGCATCGACCGCCTGCGCGACGGGGTCCACGAATTTGCGCGACTTTTCGGTCTGATATGTCAGTGCCAGATCGGCCTGTGAGGCGCGAAAGGCCCGGGCACAGCCCGCCGCAATTGAATCTTCGTTGGCCACACCAACGACAAGTCCCTTCTTACCGGCCAGAAAGTCGGTTTTGGGCAGCATATCTTACTCCATTTTGACATAGGTTCCTGGCGCATCCGCCAGCGCATTCTTGATCTTCGGGGGTTTGACCATTTGGCCGGACCGTGCGGACAGCCATTGCGTCCAGGTGGGCCACCAGCTGCCCTGGTGCAGCTCGGCCACGTCGCACCAATCCTCGGGGCTGAGCGTGTTTTCATCATCGCGGATGGTGTGCAGGCGGAAATGACGGCGCGGGTGGCCGGGTTTGGAAACGACACCCGCATTGTGCCCGCCATTGGTCAGGGCAAAGGTGACATCGGCGTGTCCCAGATCGTGGATCTTGAACACGGATTTCCATGGGGCGATGTGGTCGGTTTCCGTGCCGACGCCGAATATCGGGATTCGGATATCGCGCAGAGAAACCGCACGTCCGTCCACGTGATAGCGCCCTGCCGCGAGGTCGTTGTTCAGGAACATCTGGCGCAGGTATTCTGCGTGCATCTGTGCAGGCATCCGGGTGCTGTCGGCGTTCCATGACATGAGGTCATTCATTGGCGGTTCGCCTTCGCCCAGCAGGTATTTGCGGACCATCTGCGACCAGATCAGATCGTTGGATCGCAGCATCTGGAAGGCGCTCATCATCTGATTAGCTTCGAGGTAGCCCTGTTCGGCCATCACATCCTCGAGGAAGGACACCTTGCTTTCGTTGATGAACAGCATCAGTTCCCCGGCCTCACTGAAATCGGTCTGGGCCGCGAGAAGGGTGAGGGTGGCGAGCCGGGTGTCCTTGTCCCGGGCCATGCTGGCCGCAGCGATCGACAGAAGCGTGCCGCCAAGGCAGTAGCCGGTGCCGTGCACCTTTTGAGCCCCGGTTGCGTCACCGATGTAATCAAGCGCTGCCATGGGCCCCTGATGCAGGTAATCGAGCATTCCGAGATTTGCGTCTTCGGCGCCCGGATTGCGCCATGAGATCGCGAATACGGTGAACCCCTGTTCCGTCAGGTAGCGGATCATCGAGTTGTCCCGGCTGAGGTCGAGGATGTAGTATTTCATGATCCAGGCGGGCACGATCAGGATCGGTTCCTGATGTACCGTGTCGGTGCGCGGGGTGTATTGGATCAGCTCCATCAGGTGGGTGCGATAGACGACTTTGCCTTTGGTGATGGCAACGTCGCGTCCAACCACTTTGGTGGGGCGTTTGCGGTCGACCTTCAGCCCTTTTTGCATGTCGGCAAAGGCGTTCGCGGCGCCGTCGATGAGGTTTTGGCCCCCTGTTTCGACCGTGCGCGCGATGGCTTCGGGGTTGGTGGCCAGAAAGTTGCTGGGTGACACGGCGTCCAACATCTGGCGCATCATGAAGGTCATCTTTGCGTCATTTGCCGGGTTGAGACCGGGGACGTTCGATGTGGCCGCATCAAGGAACTCTTCGGTCAGAAGGAATGCTTGCGCCCAGGCGGCGAAAGGCGGGTTGGCCCATCCGGGATCAGTGAACCGGCGGTCGCCTTTTTTGGGTTGGGCGGGCTGGCATTCTGGTTCCGCGGGGCAGCCATTGGCCACGAAGCGGAGCCAGTTGGTCCAATTGTCCCGGGCCTTATTGGCGAGGGCCAATTGTTTGTCGGGCGATGTCGCGAGGTGCAGGGCCCAATCGTTCCACATGTTGATTGTCGAAACGGGGGAGGTGCCACGGGTCATTGTGGCAATGAGTTTGCGGAATGTGTGATCGGTGGAGGGTTTAGATGGTTGGCTGTCGAAGTCTTTCATCTTGCACACCTGGGGTTGTCGATCCTGCACGCAGGTAAGAATGGCTGACCCACATCACAAGCATACGACTGCCGAACCTGTGAGCGGGAATATGCCGGTGGGTTTCTATGCCGGTTTGGCGTTCAGGCGGAGTGGCAGATGCACAGGAATTTGTCGTTTTTCTGAGGAGGGCAGGGCCCCAAACTGGCCTGTTGGGCCGTATCAGGGCGCTATCGGTACATCAGGAACACTTGGGTTGGCTTCAGGTCCGCGTTTTCTAAGCAAAATTGACGTTTAGGGCAGGGGCCAACGGTGCCTGCTTGCTGGCTGAGTGGTTATTTCTGTTAGAAATTGGGTTAGGTTTGTTACAACGTTAGGGGACTGGAAAGACTCAGGAAATTCATATTCTTGCGTCTTACATGCGTTCCCGATGTACCGAGTATGCGTTCCTGATGTACCGAACGCCCGTTCCTGATGTACCGAGTCGTGTGTTCCTGATGTACCGAAGAGATGTTCCCGATGTACCGAGTCACCAGATCGGGTTGGCCTCGATGTACTTTTTCGCAAAGGCACGGAAGGCTGCATTGGCATTTTTGACCGGTTCATCCTTTTTTGCCGCCCATTCGCGCCACGCATTGAGGATGTATTGGATGTCATATTCCGGGTTTGCGTGCTTGACTTCTGTCAGGACGGAGTGGGCCACGTCGAGATTGAGCGCTGTCGGTACTTCGGGAACACTTAGGTCGTCGAATTTCGGCTGGAATCGGACAAGTGCCTGCTTGCCCTTGGGCTTGAACGGGGTGGAGACGGAGGCGGGGTCCACGATCTCGACATGGTAGTCGGGGATGGTGCCGGCCTCGCAAATCTCGTTGATGCGGAACTTGAATTTCCGCTCGGTATCGATGGAGCCGCATTTTTCCGCCAGACGTTTGATACCGATGTACCATTCCGGCTGGCGGCCCACATGCTTGCGGGCGAGTTCATAGAGGCGACGTTCCAACCCCTTGGACAGGCGGAAGTAATCGCGGTTGATTGTCAGGACGCGCCGATCCTTGACGATGGCATTGAACATCCAGCGGTTCATGGTGACTTCGACGGCGCCCATGACTTTTTGCCCACGCCGGTTGGTGCGTTCGATCACGCGCCAGTCTTCGATCCAGCCGAACCCGCGGCGTTCGCGTTCGTCGCCTGCGGTGATGTTCGTGAGAATGTTGGTGGAGCGGAGCCGGTCGAGCGCGTCGAGGAACAGCTCGTAAGCGCGCTTGCCGGAACTGCGGCCCGTGACCTTCAGGAAGTCATAGGCAGAGAAGGTGATCGTGCGATCCTGGATGCTGTTCGAGGCGTCAGCGTCGAAGCGGCCGCTTTCGATCCGCTCGTTCACCAGGGATGTCAGGTAGATCAGGATGTCCTTGTCCCAGATCGTGGCGATGCCTTTGTGGCCTGGCTGGATCTCGATCTTGACCGTGCCGTCGTCGAAAACGAAGGGGGTCATGCGCGGGCGTTTCTGCAGGGAAAAGAACGGAAACTCCATCAACGCGCGCTCGTCCTTGACGGGCGCATCGGCGAGTTGGTCCAAGAAGAGGTCTACTTGTTTGTCTGACACGTCCGTTCCCGATGTACCGAATCTCGCGTGTTCCCGTTATACCGAGTTTTCTGTTCCCGATGTACCGATATTTTCAAGATGTTGCGGTAGCGGTGGAATTTGGCACAAGGCGCCCGTTATCGCGTATGCTCAGTTTGACTCAACAGGTGTCTTTTGCGGCCGCACCTGACCGGGCGACATGCCGAACCTTTTGGTGAAGGCCCGTGTGAAACTGGCCGGTTCGGCATAGCCGACGCGCCACGACACCGTGTCCACGTG
>NZ_JBYNDP010000132.1:4682-9605 GCF_059783535.1 Tateyamaria sp.
CCTTTGACCGTGACGCCGATTGCGCTGGCGATGTCCTGCACATAGCGCGTGTCGGTGTAGGGCGTTTCCACCACCATGTCGCTGAAGTCGGGGGCGTCCAGCATCTCGCGAATGAAATCCATGGTGATGACCGACTGTGCCTCGATCGCGAAGGTGTGCGCCTCGGGCGGCAGCTCTGTCATGTCCAGCCTGATGTGGAGGCGATCACCGTTGTCATCGACCGTGTAGGAGGTCAGACCGGTTGAGAGTTTCATGTAATCAAGCGAAAGCTGAGCCGAGACCCGCAGCGTTGGCGCGGTCAGCAAGGCAAACCCGTACACCCCGTGGGCAAAAGGGTGCAGCTTGCGGCCCGCCTTGGCCCCCAGCCCGACGTCGCGCGGGGCGCTTCGAACGATGTTTCTGATCGTCTGAATTTCTTGCAGCCATGTGACGTGACTGTCTGTGCCGGTCAGATCTGAGTGCTGCAATCCGGTGTTTTTCAACACCTCTGCCGGGTCGATACCCATGTCCTGCGCAACGTCACACACCGCCCGGATGCCTGTCGCAGTGCGCATGTTGGACAGCTTTCTCATATCCGGCAGGTATGTATTTGGCCGGAATTATCAAGCATCTGTCCGAAGATGCCATTTCATCTGTATGTCGCAGCTATATCTTTGGAAAAGAACGATATTTTGTGCGCTGTCGTTACCCGCTGGGGTTGTTGACCCGACGGTAATTCTTAGTTTGGGCCACTGGTGCGGTGTGAAGATGAGGCGCGCAACGGACAAACATGAGGGTTCAGATGAAGACGGCATTTATCCCAGCCGCCGCCGGGCTGACCGTGTTGGCGACGCCTGTTTTGGCAGATTTGGAATACAACTTGGGGTCCGGTGCGACCTTGACCTTTTATGGTCAACTAAACCCCGCCATCATCTCGGTCGATGATGGGCGGGACAGGGAAACCAACCTGCTGGATAATGACCTGTCGAACAGCCGGATTGGCCTGCGATACTCAACGCCTTTTGGGAACAACACGTTCCGGTTCCGGCTTGAGACGGGTCTGGGATTGCCAAACTCGTCCGAGGTGAGCCAGAGCGGATCGGATTACAGCCGCTTTACCCGCGATGACATCCGCCATTTCGACTTTTCGCTGGAGGGTGCGTTGGGCACGGTGTCGGTCGGTCAGGGCAGCATGGCGGCTGATGGTGTTGCCGAGATTGACCTGTCCTATGTGGGCACGGCGCTCTATTCCTTTACCGCCGATGCCAACCCGAGCTTTCTGTTCCGGGACGGGTTTGACGTGCTGAGCGGACCGGCCATTGGTGACACAACGGACAACTTTGATGGGTCGCGCCGTGGGCGCGTCCGCTACGATTCCCCCGATTTCTCGGGCATCTCGTTCAGTGCGGCGTATGGGGAGAACATCCTCGATCAGGATGACGAGAATGAATATTACGACGTGGCCGTTTTCTATAACGCATCTATTGGCGGTGGCGCGGAGCTGGCGGCCGGACTGGCGTACCAGGAGCGCAGTGGGGACAACGGTGATCGGTCTGACATCGTGGCGTCTGCGTCGGTTCTGCTGCAAAGCGGGCTGGGCTTTACCGCAGCCATTGGGGACCGCGATGACGATGCCAGCGGGGCCAGCGATCCGCGCTACTATTATGCCAAGGTGAGTTACGAGGCCGATTGGCTGCCGATGGGCAAGACCGGCATCGGTCTGCACTACTGGGATGGTTCCGATTTCAATGTCGATGGGTCGGATTCGGATGTCTGGGGCGTCGGCGTGGTGCAGAGGGTCGAAAGGCTGAACACTGATCTGTACCTGACTTACCAGGAATATGATTATTCGGACAGCACGGGTGACTTCCAAGATAACTCGACCATCGTTCTGGGTGCGTTGTGGAAATTCTAGTGCAGTGAAAACGCAGGATCGTGGGCGGTGTCCTGTCACGCCGTTCGCGGTTTTTCGCCGCCCATCCCACAATTGGAAACACCGTTGACGCATATCAACGCCGCCCTGTTTGGGCCGCCTAGGTTGGGGTCAGTTTTCCATTCCGTTTTTGAAGGTCTGCCATAACTCGGGGGAAGTCGTCGCGCCATGAAGCTGAAGTTTCCGTCTGCCTACACCATCCTTTTTGCCCTGATTGCCCTTGTTGCCATTGCAACGTGGTTTGTGCCTGCCGGTGAGTATGAACGTGTCGCCAATGAGGCGCTGGGGCGGGATGTGCCGGTGCCGGGGACCTATGAGACCGTCGAGTCGAACCCGCAGGGGATCATCGACGTCTTTCTTGCGCCGATTGCCGGGTTTTACGACCCCGGCAGCTATGAGGCACAGGCGATTGACGTGTCGCTGTTTGTTCTTGTGATTGGCGGTTTTCTGGCCGTTGTGACCAAGACTGGCGCCATTGATGCCGGGATCGGGTCGGCCATGCGTCGCCTGAAGGGCCGCGAGAAGTGGATGATCCCGATCATGATGGCGCTCTTTGCCGCCGGCGGCACGATCTATGGCATGGCCGAGGAATCGCTGGCCTTTTACACCCTGATCATCCCGGTGATGATTGCCGCCGGATACGATGCGCTGACCGGTGTTGCCATCATCATGCTGGGTGCAGGGGTGGGCACGTTGGGGTCCACCATCAACCCCTTTGCCACGGTCATTGCATCGGATGCGGCGGGCGTGCCCTTCACCGACGGCATCAACCTGCGGCTGGCCCTGTTGGGGGCCTGTTGGCTGGCTTGCGTGGCCTACGTCATGCGCTATGCCGCGCGGGTGCGTGCGGAGCCCGGGCGGTCTGTTGTTGCTAATCTCGAAGAGACAAACAAAGCGCATTTCCTCAAGGCCTCCGACGGGGACGAGATCGCGTTCACCGGGCGTCACAAGATCATCCTGATCGTTTTTGCCGCCAGCTTTGGCGTGATGATCTGGGGTGTGTCGGCGGGTGGCTGGTGGATGGCCGAGATGTCGGCGCTGTTCCTTGTCGCTGCGTTGATCATTGGTGTGATCGACTGGATGGGGGAGGAGGCGTTTGTCACCACCTTTGTCGACGGGGCGCGGGACCTTTTGGGTGTGGCGCTGATCATTGGGATCGCGCGCGGCATCGTTGTGGTCATGGATGCGGGCAACATGACCGACACTGTCCTGTTCTGGGCCGAGGGCGCCGTCGAGGGGCTGGGCGAGGTCGCGTTCATCAACACCATGTTTGGCTTGCAGGCGGGCCTGTCCTTTCTGGTGCCGTCGTCATCCGGGCTGGCCGTGCTGACCATGCCGATCATGGCGCCGCTTGGCGACTTTTCGGATGTCGAGCGGTCACTGGTCGTGACCGCCTATCAATCCGCGAGCGGGCTGGTGAACCTGATCACCCCGACTTCGGCCGTGGTGATGGGCGGGCTGGCGCTGGGGCGGGTGCCCTATGATCGCTGGATCCGGTTCATGGTGCCGCTGCTGATCATTCTGAGCGCGATCATCATGGTGGGTCTTAGCATCGCGACCATGGGCTGAGCCCGTGACCCACGTGCCGCATATCGCTGCCCACAGGGCAGGGCAGGGGGCCGGGCTGGGCCTGATTGCCTGCACTGCACTGGTCGTGGGCAACATGATCGGGTCGGGCATCTTCCTGTTGCCCTCGTCGCTTGCGGCTTACGGCTCAATCTCATTGGCGGGGTGGCTGGTGACGGCGGCGGGCGCGCTGGTGCTGGCGCTGATCTTTGGCCGGCTGGCGCGGATCGCGCCGCGCACGGGTGGACCATACGCTTACGCACGGGATGGGTTTGGCGATTTTGCCGGGTTCCTCGTGGCGTGGGGCTACTGGATTGCGCTGTGGTCGGGCAATGCCGCCATTGCCGTGGCCTTTGCTGGCTATCTTGGCTTTCTGTTGCCGCAGATCGGGGCGAGCCCGCTTGCCAGCATGGCAGCCGCGCTTGGGGCGATCTGGTTGCTGACATGGCTGAACATCCGCGGTGTGAAAGAGGCGGGCATTGTCCAGATCCTGACCACGGGTATGAAGCTGTTTCCGCTGCTGGCGCTGATCGTATTGGGCGTGGCCTATATTGATCCGGGCAATTTCACGCCTGTCAACACAAGTGAGGCTGGCGCGATTTCAGCGATTTCCGCCTGTGCGGCGCTGACCCTTTGGGCCTTCCTTGGCCTTGAATCCGCGACCGTGCCTGCGGGTGATGTGGCTGACCCCGAACGCACCATTCCGCTGGCGACCATTGTGGGCACGGCCCTGACAGCCCTTGTCTACATCGGTGTCACCGTCGTGGCCCTAGGCGTCATCCCATCCGCCGAATTGGTGGGATCGAACGCGCCGCTGGCCTTGGTGGCCGGGGCGATCTGGGGCGCGGGCGGTGCCATGTTCATTGCGTTGGGGGCCTGCGTGTCGACCTTTGGCACGTTGAACGGGTTCACCCTGCTGACCGGGCAGGTTCCGCTGGGTGCGGCACAGGACGGGGTGTTTCCCAAGGCCTTTGCCCGCCTCAGTGACACGGGTACGCCGGCCTTTGGTCTGGTTGTCTCGAACGTGCTGGCCAGCGGTCTGATCCTGATGAGTTTCAGCGAAAACCTTGCCCAGCAATTCGAGTTCATCGTCCTGCTGGCGACCCTTTCGACACTGTTTCCTTACCTGCTATGCGCGCTGGCGGAACTGGCGCTGCGGGCACGTGGGGCGGTGGGGCCTGCCTCAGGGGAGATGGGCAAGGTCGTTCTGCTGGCCGCCCTGGGGTTCATCTACTCCGTTTGGGCGATTTTCGGATCGGGGGCGGAGGTCGTGTTCTACGGCTTTCTGCTGCTGATGGCGGGGGTGCCTGTCTACGTCTGGCAATGCTGGATGAAGGGAACTGGTTTCACACAGGAAGGATCAATTTGATGTCTGGATTTGGTGCGCATTCAGAGATCGGCAAGCTGCGCAAGGTCATGGTCTGTGAACCGGGTCTGGCCCATGC
>NZ_JBYNDP010000133.1:0-9535 GCF_059783535.1 Tateyamaria sp.
CGAATCGAGACATATGTGTCTCATGCGAGACATAAATGTATCAACCGTAAATCATATCCTCGAAGCCGCCTTCGAGGTGTTCGGCCAAAACCCTGGCGCGTCATTGGCCGATGTTGCCAAGCATGCCGGTGTTGGTCGCGCGACGCTGCATCGTCATTTCGCGGGGCGCGATGATCTGATGGTTGCACTGACCCTGACGGCGGCCAAGGAATTGGATGCCGCGGTAGAAGAGGCCACAGCCCATTGCCAGACCTACACGGAAGCTTTGGAGGCTGCCCTCACCGTCGTTCTTCCATTGGCGGCGCGGCACATGTTCCTGGCCACGGAACCCGCCAGCCAGGACCCGCGCGTGGCCGAGGTCTATGCGACCCAAAGCCGCGATCTGGCCCATGACATCGACATGGCCAAAGCCGAAGGCGCGTTCGATCCACACGTTCCAACGGAATGGATCGTGCAGGCCTATGAAAACCTTATCTACGGTGGCTGGGCGATGGTCGCTGCCGGCGATGCAACTCCGAAACAGGCCGCCGCCCTGGCCTGGCGCACCCTGACACAAGGAACCCGTCCATGAGTCCCGACAGTCTCGAAACCCTCGGCACCCAGATCGATGAGGTTTTCTTTTTCATCGGCATTGCCATTTTGTTGATTGAATTAGCCGAAGTGCTGTTCAAGGGCAGCCACAAGGGCCGTACCATCGCCGAAATGTTGGTGAGTGCCAGCACGCAAATCCCGTCGGTCGCCGTGCAGATCTTTGTTCTGACCGGGGCCTACATAATCTACTACATCCTGGCCGAAATCGCCCAGCCGTGGCAGATTCCACTAACCTGGTGGGGTATTCTTTTGGCGGTGATTGCTGCCGACCTGACCTACTACTGGGAGCACAGGATTGCGCATGAGGTGCGCGTGCTCTGGACCCAGCATGCGGTTCACCATTCCTCGCGCGATTACAACATCATCACCGGTATCCGCTTTGGCCCGCTCGAAGGGGTCTGGAGCCTGATTGCCCATATCCCACTGGTCTTTCTTGGTTTTTCGCCCGAGATGATCTTTTTCGGCATCATCGTGGTGCTGGCCTACCAGACTTGGATCCACACCGAGGTGATTGGCAAGCTGGGGTGGTTCGACAAGGTCATGAACAGCCCTGCCAACCACCGTGTCCACCACGGCTGTGATGACAAATATATCGACAAGAACTATGGCGGCATCACGGTAATCTGGGACCAGCTATTTGGTACCTATCAGGCCGAGGAAGAGACGCCACGCTATGGCCTCAAGCGCGACTTCGACAGCCGCAACCCGATCCGCGTCTGGTTCTCGGAACTGCCCGGGCTCTGGCACGATGTGGTCAACGCCCGCAGCTGGGGCGAGGCATGGCGCTACCTGATGCGGCCCCCAGGCTGGCAGCCCTCAGCGGACAGGCGTGAATAACGCATCCTTCGCGCGGCAGTCCCGCACCACATCCTGTCCGCACGGGACCGGATCAAGATCGCGGGACAGGCATATCCGGGCTTCCTGGATATGCCCTTCGCGGCAGGTGATGGTCACACCATCGGGCTCCAACTCCGGATTGGACTGCAGGAACGCCTCTTCCACCACGGATGCTGGCAGCTTCACCGTTTTATCCAGCTTGCGGAACACAGGCGGGCGCACCACCCGGCCATAGGCCTCGCGCGACAAAGCGTAGTAGGCGGAGGCAGACAGGCCGGAACACACTCCATGCTTCTTCCACTGATGCCAGGCCAAACCGGACGTGCCCATGATATCCGCCATGTCCCGCGTCATTGCACGGCTGGGCGGGCGCTCAGCCGTTTGACAGTACTCCGGCCAGCCCTGATGGTATTGCGGCCATAGCCCATGCAGGATCCACCCGTGGTCATGCCGCGCATCGCACTGGTCTGATCCGCGTGCATCGCCCTCATAGGCGCACCAGTTCGGCGACCAGCTCAACGACAGGACATAGTAGTCAAATTCGCCCGACCGATCCTGTGCCCAGGCCCCCGCTGCCATGGCCAGCCAAATCAAAACAACACGCATCAGGCTTCCCTTTTCCAATCGATCCGACTATATCGCCTCCAAGTTCCCCTACAACGGAAACCCGCCTTGGACCCCAAGGCCGCCTCTTTCAGGCGACGGGAAAGATATGCATAGGAGCATGTGACAATGGCAAAACCGATCATGGCCAAGGCCACCGCCGTCTGGCTGGTGGACAACACGACGATCAGCTTCAAGCAGATCGCGGACTTTGTCGAAATGCACGAACTGGAAGTGCAGGGCATCGCGGATGGTGATGTGGCCGCGGGCGTCAAAGGCTTTGATCCCATTGCCAACAACCAGCTGACGCAAGCAGAAATTGATGCAGCCGAACAGAACCCGCTGCACAAGCTGAAGCTCAAATTCAACGCGGCCGCCGTGGGCGAGGAAAAGCGCCGCGGCCCCCGTTACACGCCCCTGTCCAAACGGCAAGACCGCCCGGCAGCCATCTACTGGTTGGTCAAGTTCCACCCGGAACTGAGCGATGGCCAGATTTCGAAACTCGTGGGCACGACCAAACCGACCATCCAGTCGATTCGCGACCGCACGCACTGGAACATCTCGAACATCCAGCCGGTGGATCCGGTGGCCCTTGGCCTGACCAAACAGTCTGAACTGGATGCCGCCGTTCAAAAGGCAGCTGCTAAGAAAGCGGCAGAGGGCAGCGTGATGTCCGATGACGAGCGTCGCAAGCTGGTCAGCACTGAACAGTCGCTGGGCATGGAAGCGGAACCCAAGATTCCGACAGCCATCGAAGGGCTCGAAACCTTCTCGTTGGCCGATGATGACGAGGAAAGCACCGAAGACGAGAGCACTTTGGTTGATGCCGACAGCTTCTTCAATCTGCCCAAGGGCGACGGCGAAGAAGACGAACAGCCCTAAATCCCGGCCCAAGTCGATGGTCAGGGCAGCAACTGCCCTGGCAAGACGTCCGACATGTGATCGATGAACGCCCGCACGGCCGGGCGCATCAACCGGCGTGATGTAAACGCCAAGTGCACTGGGGCGCGGCGCGTGTGCCACCCGGGCAGCACCCGGCGCAACAACCCATCCGCGACCGCAGGGGCCGCCACGATGTCGGGCAGTGCCACCACCAGATCCGATTGAACTGCCGTTTCCAACAACAGCCACGGGTTCATTGCGATGAGGCGCGGCTGGACAGAGACCTCGTGCACATGCCCCTCGGGCGACGTGATGCTCAGGCCGGGTGTTGCCGACATGCCCGGATGCATCAACCCGACGGGGCAAGCCGCCAGATCATCCAGGTTTGCGCACGCAGCGGCTTTCGATCCGCAAAACAGGCTGGCAAAGACCGTGCCTAACGGTTTCGCGATGATTTCATCACTTTCGGGTGGGCCAACCCGCACAACGGCATCGAACCGTTCTTCGATCAGATCGACATGGCGGTCTGACAGGTCCACCTCCAACGCGCAATCGGGATAGGCCGCCAGAAACCCAGCCGCCGCCGGTGCCAACAATGCCTGACCAAAGATGGTCGGGGTGCTGATGCTGACGGTTCCGCTTGGGACAGCGCGCAACCCATCTATGGTCAGCTCTGCCGTCTCGGCAGCCGCAACCATGCGCTCGGCCTCGTGGGCCGCAACCTCGCCAGCCTCCGTAATACACACCTTGCGCGACGTGCGCTCGAACAACCGCAACCTGGCCCGCTCCTCCATCTTGGCGATTCGTCGGCTGACGGTTGTCGTCGGCACCTTCAACACCCGCGCGGTGCCCGCAAAGCTACCAGTCAAACGCAGCTCGACCAGAATGCGCGCATCTACCAGATCACTGATGATCATCCCATTCCTGCCATTGCTGCATTCCGAATTTGTTCAATTGTTTCAATGCGATCCCAAGCCATTTCGTGGTGCGGCGGGGCCAAGCCGTTGGTGGCACGGACCCGCCGGCCAATTCAAGACAGAACCCAGGAGAGACACAAAATGGCACTACCCGCTTCCGATCTGACTCCCGACAATTGCGTGTTTCTGATGATCGATCATCAGGTTGGGCTGATGCAGTTCCTGCCATCAATCGACCCGCTCCAACTCAAGAACAACATCCTTGGCCATGCCCGCACGGCCAAGGCGTTCAATATCCCCGTGATCATGGGCACTAGCTGGCCGGATGGCCCCAACGGACCAACAATGCCGGAGCTGAAAACGCTGTTCCCGGATGTGAACGTGATCGACCGACCCTTCGTAAACTTCTGGAAGGATGACACCTCGCGTGCAGCGGTCGAGGCCACCGGGCGGCGCAAGCTGGTCATCTCCGGTCTCGCAACCGAGGTGTGCGCGGCATTCCCGGCTATTTCGGCCCTGCGAGACGGCTACGAAACCTATGTCGTGCTGGATGCATGCGCCGACTTCAACCCGATGATCCAGCAGGTGACGGCACAGCGGCTGGCGGCAGCAGGGGTGATCGTCACCACATGGGTCGCCGTTCTGGCAGAGCTTGCCTCGAACACCGAGGTTAACGGCCAGCACATCGGACGGCTGCTGGGGGACCACATGGGTCAATACTACGCTGCGATGAACAACTTCCTCGGAACGGCAACACATGCCGATGCCGTGCGCGAAGGCGTTGGCCTGACAGGCAATCCGCCGATCCCGGCCATCCTCGACTGACCGTTCCGGCCTTGCGTTCCTGGTGGGCGCGCCTACGATTGGCGCGCCCGTATCCATGTACCGCAAAGGCGCACCCCATGAACCAATATGCTCAGGTCGAGGGCGACAGCCCCGCCAACATCATCTGCGATCTGCGCAGCGACACCGTCACGCGGCCCGATGCCGCGATGCGCAAAGCGATGGCCGAGGCGGATGTGGGCGATGACGTCTTTGGCGATGACCCGACGGTCAACCGGCTCGAAGCAACTCTCGCCGAACGGCTCGGGAAAGAGGCGGGATTGTTCCTGACTTCCGGCACGCAAAGCAACTTCGTGGGCATGTTGGCGCACTGCGCGAGGGGCGAAGAGATCATCACAGGCCGCCCCTATCATATCTATCGCTACGAGGCGAAAGGCGCCTCCGTTCTGGGGGGCATAGGGTTCGAGGCGCTGGATGTCGCCGAAGATGGCGCGCTGAAACCGTCCGACATCACCGCAGTGGTGAAAGAGGATGACCCCCACATGCCAATCACCCGGCTTCTGGGGCTCGAAAACACGCACAACGGCATGGCAATCCCGCTCACCCGCTTGGGGGACGCGGTTCAGGCAGGTCGCGATGCAGGTCTTTCCGTACATCTGGACGGCGCGCGCTATTTCAACGCCGTGGCCGCGCTCAACTGCCCCGAAACCGCGCTGGTGGACATGTTCGACAGTGTCTCGATCTGTTTGTCCAAAGGGCTTGGCGCGCCTGTTGGGTCTGTCCTCGTCGGTTCACAGGACCTGATCGACAGTGCCCGTCGCTACCGCAAGATGCTGGGCGGCGGCACACGGCAGGCCGGTATCCTTGCCGCCGCCGGCCTTCACGCGCTGGATCACAACACCAGCCGCCTGACCGAAGACCACGCCCGCGCCACCGCCCTCGCCGACGCCCTGAGGCCCTATGGGGATGTGCAACAGGCAACCAACATGATCTTTTTCACCCCGCAGGGTGGGGTCACTGCGGACCTGCCGCACCATATGGCCGCCCATGGTGTGCAATTGACCGGGGCAACTGGCACAACGCGGTTGGTGCTGCACAAGGATGTCACAGATGACGGGTTACAGGCCGCCATCAACGGGTTCCGCAGCTACTTCGACTGATTGCGCACGGCACGTGATCCGGCAAAGGTCACGACCAGCGCCGCAAAGGTGATGGCGAACACGCCCAGCAACCCCGTGACTCCGGGAAAGACGGAAAACAGGATCAGGTCAAAGCCCAAGGCCCAGATCAGCCCGGTGAAATCGAACGGGGCCAGCGCACTGACCGGCGCACGGGCCACCGCTTCGTTTGCAACGATGTGGCCCACGCCGCCGATCACCCCGGCCAAAACCAACCAGCCCATTGGCGCTCCGTTCAACGCGACCCAGCCAAAAGGCAGGGTCGCCAATCCGATGACCGCCGACACCACGGCAAAGTAAAACGCGATGGTCGATGAGCTTTCGGTCAGCGTCATGGTCTTCGTGCGCACCCGGACAAAGGCCATGGTCATGGCATAGGCTAACCCTGCCACGACCCCGATCAGCGCGCCGTCGCCCGGTTGTTCAAACGCATCCCACAGCAGCAACAGGACACCACCAAAGCCCAGAGCGATGGCAACGAAAATGGCGCTCGACAGCTTTTCCTTCAGCATCATAGCGGCCATCGGCAGAACCAGCACAGGCGCGAGGTAGGCCAGCGCTTGCGCATTGGCGACCGGAAGGAAGGCCAGAGACAAGAATGACATCGCCATCGAAAACGCGCCGAATATGCTGCGGGTGACATGCAGGCCCGGGCGCTTTGTGCGCAGACCATGGGGAAAGTCACCCAGCCACATCATGTAAAGGCAGATGGGTATCAGGGCGACGGCGGATCGCCAGAACATGATCTGTCCGATGGGTACGGTTTCCGCAGCACCATGCACAGCCGCCGACATTGCGGTCATCAGGAAGGCAGCCAACAGGCGCAGGCCCACGCCCTGCAGAAAGTCTTTGCGCGATGTCATATATGCGGATCTTGGGGCGGGGGCGTCACGTACTAGAGCGCCTTGCGGGCCTGCAAGGCCGCCGTGATCGTCCCGTCGTCCAGGTAATCCAACTCGCCCCCGATGGGCACCCCTTGGGCCAGCGAGGTTAGCTTGACCCGCCCTTCGAGTTGATCGGCGATGTAATGCGCGGTCGTTTGACCATCAATTGTGGCGTTCAAGGCCAAAATGACCTCGGTGATGTTTTCAGTCTCTACCCGGTCAATCAGGCGTGGAATCCGCAGCTCATCCGGCCCAATGGCGTCGAGTGCCGACAGAGTTCCACCCAGCACATGATAGCGCCCCTTGAACACACCCGCCCGTTCCATCGCCCACAGGTCGGACACGTCTTCAACCACACAAAGCTCTGAGTTCGCACGCTTTTCCGATGCGCAGATATCGCAGATGTCGCTTGTGCCCACGTTCCCGCAATTCAGGCATTCTCGCGCCGTGGCAGCGACAGTCTGCATCTGATCAGCCAAGGGTGTCAGTAGCAGCGCCTGCTTGCGGATCAGATGCAGCACCGCCCGCCGGGCAGAGCGTGGCCCAAGCCCCGGCAGTTTCGCCATCATCTCGATCAGGTTGTCTATGTCGCGCGTGCTGCTCATTCCCTTGATCCTATTGCGCTTTTGGCAGAACAAAAAGGGTCTATTGCGGTTCACCAGTTCGCAAGGAATCGAAACTAGCCTGCGCGACCAGCGGCAATGAAAGCAGGCAAATGCGGCGTCTCTTTTCTCGATCAACCCAAGCAGCAATTGCACTGCTGATGTGGCATGGTGTTGCACTCGCCTGCGTCTACCCGATGCCCCTGCGGGTCGCCAATGAAACGCTGCTCTCCATTCTTGATGGTGGCGGAAACGTGTCCGTGCACCAGCGGCGTCGCCTGGCGCGGGCAGTGGCGCAAATGTCGCCCGACGTTGTGAAACAAACCCTGTTTCAAGAGGCAAAGCGCCGCGATGCACGCGCGGCGCACGCCGTGATCGACACCGCACTCGTTTTGGCAAGTGGTCGCGGTATGACAGTGGATAAAGGTCTGCGTGACGACATCTTGCGCGTGGATCAAGCGGTGTACGCGTCGTGTTCAGGAAGTGACAGAGCCGCGAGCGGCGCCGGGGACGCAGACCGCGCAGAGCATGGCGTAACCCGTCGACAAACAGGTCACGGTGGACAGGTGCTGACCTTTCGCGAGGGGGTCATGCGGCTCAGCCTGACCTTCACGCTTTACATGGTATTTTTGGCGTTCTTGTTGGGGATGCGCAGGCATTTGCGCCAGCGCGAGGAAGAGATGCCCGCACGATCCGAACCGCTGCAAGAAAATGATGTCACAGCGTCTTAGAACGGCAGTTTCATCCCCGGCGGCAGGCCCAGCCCTTCGGTCAGTTTGCCCATTTCTTCTTGCGCCCGTTCTTGCGCTTTGGCTTGGGCATCCTTGATCGCGGCCAGGATCAGGTCTTCGACCACTTCCTTGTCGTCGCCGTTGAAGATCGATGGATCGATGTCCAGCGCGGTCAGCTCGCCCTTGGCCGTGGCTGTGGCCTTGACCAGTCCCGCGCCGCTTTCGCCGGTGACCATGACGTTGTGCAACTCATCCTGCATCTCGGCCATCTTGGTCTGCATTTCCTGGGCTTTCTTCATCATCCCGGCCATATCGCCAAGCCCGCCAAGTCCCTTGAACATCTAAGTCTCCGATTCATCTGCGCCGCTTGTTCGCGGCTTCGTATACAAAACAATCCCGACACATATTGCAGCGACGGCCACGATGAACAAGGTGGGTGGCCCAATACAGCCTTCAACAACTGCCAGGGCTCGAACATCCGATGGGTCCGCCATGGTGATGACCGTGATGAAGACGGTCCACAAGATGACCGCGGCCAAGCCGATCCATTGATGCCGGAAGCGAAGCGCCACGAGCGATAGTAAAAGCAGAGCGACACCCGCAGGCGACAGAAACAGATTGATGGCTTCCCCAATCGTTCCAACCGGCACTCCGTCCCAGCCGGGGCGTTCTTTGTCGCAGACATCTGCCCACACGATGTTCGGAAAGATAGTTGCAGCGATTCCAAACCCGTAACCTTGTCCCCGCGGGGACAGGAGGTGCATCAGTCCTCTTCGAAAGGGTCCCATTCATCGTCCACTTCTGGCAGCGCTTCGATATGGGCCTCTTGCGCGATCTCTTCCGGGGTGCGGATTGCGGTAATCTTGGCCTTGGGGAACTGTTCCATGACAGCCTGCACCAGCGGATGTGCCTCGGCCTTGGATTTCAATTCCAGGTCAGCGGCATCGCGCACTTCGGAAATGGTCTTGCCGCCACCATCGCTGACAATCGAAACCCCCCAGCGGTTGCCGGTCCACACCTGCAACCGGGCCCCTAGACGTTGTGCCAGATCACGCGGTGCGTTCTCTGTCGGTTCAAACTCGATCCGTCCGGGTTGATAGGCCGCAAGGCGAAGCGTGGTTTCAACTTCGACCAGTAGTTTCACATCCCGGTTCGACCGGATCAGCTCAATCACATGCTCAAAGGTCGGATAGCGGGCAAGGGCCTGTGCCGGGTCCTGCGCCAATGCGGTTGCTTGCCCATGGGATGACGGGTTGGCAGCCATGCGCGTTTGCGCCTGCTGCACCGCCTGAGCGCCGGATGACGGGCCCGCACCTGTCGCGCCGCCATTCCCCATCGGCGAGGCTGGCGGCGGGCTGTCTTGCAGCTTTTTCACCAGATCACCCGGGCTGGGCAGGTCCGCGACATGGGTCAGCCGGATAATCGCCATCTCGGCCGCCATCATCGCATTGGGTGCGCTGGCCACTTCGTCCAGCGCTTTCAGCAACATCTGCCACAGGCGCGTCAGCACGCGCATCGGCAGGGTTT
>NZ_JBYNDP010000014.1:0-51798 GCF_059783535.1 Tateyamaria sp.
CACGTGCCGGTTGGGATGACGTGATGCTGCTGGAGCGGGATGAGCTGACCTCGGGGTCCACATGGCACGCGGCGGGATTGCTGCCCTATTTCAACATGTCCTACGCGACGACCCACATCCACGACTATTCCATCAAGTTCTACAAGACGCTTGAGGAAGAGACAGGGCTGAACGCCGGTTTTGCCGTTGTGGGCAACCTGCGCATGGCGCAGACGCAAGAGCGTATGGATGAATACATGCTCTATGCCTCCACTGCCGAGACGTGCGGTGTGCCATATCAGTTCATGACGCCTGAGCAGATCAAGGCGAAATGGCCCCTGATCCGGACCGAGGATTTGAAAGGCGCGCTCTATCACCAGACCGATGGCTACATTAACCCGGCAGATGTCACGATGGCGATGGCCAAGGGGGCGCGTCAGCGCGGCGTGATGATCGAACGCAAATGGCAGGCCGACGCCTTTCACTGGAATGGTGAGGCGTGGGAGGTCACGGCTACCAAGATGGTCGAAAAAGGCGGCAACCTTGTGCCGTCCGAAGAGCAGGTCGTGATCACCGCCGAACATGTGGTGACGGCCTCTGGCAACCACGCGCAGCGCACCGCCCAGATGCTGGGTATCAAGATGCCCGCCATCCCGGTTGAGCACCAGTTCATCGTGATGGAACAGGACCCCGAACTGGTGAAGTATCGCGCCGACGGTAATGCCGAACACCCGGTTATTCGCGATGCCGATGCCCAGTCCTATGTCCGCGAGGAGCGTGGCGGCTGGATTTTGGGTGTGTATGAAAAGAACGCGCCTGCACGGTTCGAACATGGCGTGCCGGACAGCTTCCGGGCTGACCTGTTCCAGCTGGATCTTGAGCGGATCGAAGAACAGTACATGGCGATGATCCACCGTGTGCCGTCATGCGAGGACAGTGGCCTCAAGGACGATTTCAACGGTCCCATCTGCTACACACCCGATGGCAACCCGCTGGTGGGTCCCGCGCCGGGTCTGCAGAACATGTGGCTGGCCGAAGGATTCTCGTTTGGGATCACGGCCGCCGGTGGCACCGGGTACTACCTTGCCCAAATGATGGTCGAGGGTGAAGCCGAGATCGATATGGCCCCGCTTGATCCCAAGCGCTACGGCGACTGGATGACAACCGAATATGCAGCCCGCAAGAACGAGGAATGCTACGAGCACGTCTATATTCTGCACCACCCGGATGAAGAGCGTGAAGCGTGCCGTCCGCTGCGGACGGGTCCGGCCTATGATCGGCAAAAGGCGGCAGGGGCGCAGTTCGGCTGCGTAAACGGATTTGAACGGCCCAACTACTATGGGCCGCTCGATGCACCTGACAGCTTTGACCACGACGCGCGGTCCTTCCGTCGCGGCGGCTGGTGGCAATACGCGGTGGACGAAGCCAAGGCGATCCGCGAAGGCGTGGGGCTGGTCGACGCCACGGCCTTTACCAAGCACCGGATTTCCGGCCCGGGCGCCACGGCGTTCCTGGAGTGGTTCACCACCAACAAGTTGCCCAAGGTCGGGCGCATCAACCTGACCTATGCCCTGACGGCGGCGGGAACCACGCGCACGGAATACACCATCGTGCGGCTGGCCGAGGATGACTACTACCTCGTGTCGGCAGCGGCGTGGCATGCCTACGACCAGGATTACCTCTACAAGGCAATCATGGAGAAAGAGGCCGAATTCGGTCGCATCAACGAAGAGGATGTGACCACCAAGTGGGGTGTCTTCGCCATTGCCGGGCCAAAGTCGCGGGACGTGCTGAACGAGTTGGTCAGGGACGCGGACCCGTCAACCGTGCTGTCGAACAAACGTTTCCCATGGCTGTCCTATCGCGACATCGAACTGGGCATGTGCCCTGTGCGTGCGATCCGCGTGGCCTATACCGGTGAACTGGGCTGGGAATTGCACCACCCAATCGAGATGCAGAATTACCTGTGGGACCGGCTTGTGAAAGCGGGCGAAAAGCACGGGATGAAGCTGGTGGGTGCACGGGCGCAAAACTGGCTGCGTCAGGAAAAATCGTACCGCGCGTTTGGCACGGAACTCGGTCGCGACGCGACGCCCATCGAAGCTGACCTGCCTCGTTTCGTTGATCTATCCAAGGATTTCCATGGCAAGGCCGCGATGGAAAAGATCGGCGTGCGCTCAACCTGCGTGACGCTGTTAATTGATGGGCCTGAAGATGCCGACCCCTGGGGGCGCGAGGCGCTCTATGACGGGGATACGCGCGTAGGCCGCCTGACATCTGGCGGGTATTCGGTTGCCTTTGAGAAGTCCATTGGCATGGGTTATGTCCGGCCCGATCTGGCGCAGCCGGGAACCAAGCTGCAGGTCAAGATGTTTGACAAGCTGTGGCCCGCCGAAGTCGTGACCGACAGCCCCTATGACCCCAAGAACGAGGTGATCCGCAAGGACGGGTGAAACCGCCGATTGAACGAAGTTGACCTGCCGACTCGTTGACTTGGCTGCTGCGTCGCATAATTGTCCGATCACGTATTGGACAAAGGCTTAGCACGGCAATGAATATTCTCGGAGTTTTCGCAGTTGGCATAGCGGCGGCGCTTGCATCAACCTTGCCGACCAGCGCTCAGGACGTTGTGCGCCCTGCCAAGGTTGCGACCGTTCAGGAAACAGAAGCAACGATTCAACGCACATATCCTGCGATTGTGCTGCCGTCCGAAGAGGTGGAGTTATCCTTTCGCGTCAGTGGGCGCGTCATTGAGCTTCCTATTCGCGGTGCACAGGATGTGGGGCTTGGTGATCTAATTGCGCAGATTGATCCACGCGATTTCGAACGCCAGATTGCTCAGCTTGAAAGCTCCCGTGATCAGTCCGCAGCCCAGCTGCGCGCCTTGCGGACAGGTGCGCGCGCCGAAGAGATCGTAGCACTGGAAGCCGCGGTTGAATCGGCGCAGGCCCAGGTCGATCAAGCGCTTGATCAGGCTGAACGGACCCGCGAGTTGGCAGAACGTGGCGTTGTGGCCGCTGCGCGCCTTGAACAGGATGAAGCATCTTTGCGGGTGGCCGAAGCGAACCTGCGCGCGCAGCAAGAACAGTTGATTATCGGGCAGTCCGGTGGGCGGGCCGAAGACATTGAAGCGTCCGAGGCAGCTTTGCGTGGATTGGAAGCCCAGCTGCAGGTGGCCCGAGACAACCTTGATGATGCAACGCTGACCGCACCTTTCGCTGGTATCATTTCGCGCCGTGACATCGACAACTTCACAAACGTGCAGGCGGGTCAGAGCATTGCCCTGTTGCAAAACATAGACACGGTGCACCTGGCCTTTGACGTGCCTGGGCCGGATGTGATTGCGCTGTCTGCAAACGGACAGGATCAGATCAAGTCACAGGTGCAATTCGACGCGCTGCCGGGGCAGACATTTGACGCGGAAGTCGTGGAATTCTCGGTTCAGGCAGATGCCGCCACCCAAACCTACCGGGGTCGGGTCAGCGTCGCACAGCCAAACGGGACGGTTATCCTGCCCGGCATGGTTGGTCGAGCCTTGGCAACGGCGCCCGGGTTTGCCGCAGAACTGCGTATTCCACTGACAGCAGTAGGCGCTAATCCGGATGGTTCGCCTTTCGTTTGGCTGCTGGACGACGACAACGCCGTATCCAAACAGCCTGTCACCTTGGGAGAAGCCAGTGGTGCGGAGGTTGCCGTGACTGAAGGAGTAAGCGCAGGTGACCGCGTGATTGCTGCCGGGGTCAGTCAGATCATTGACGGGATGACGATACGTCCGATCACTCGGGTTGGAGATTAAGTTATGGATCTGGCCCGGTTTGCCATCGAAAAGCGTCTGATCTCGGCGATCTCGACGCTCCTCATTCTTATTTCCGGCTACTTTGCGTACACGGTTCTGCCGCGGTTCGAAGACCCCGAATTCATCATCCGTCAGGCCCAGATCATCACACCGTATCCCGGCGCCAGCGCCGAAGAGGTGGCGGAAGAGGTGACCGAGGTTGTCGAAAACGCCTTGCAACAACTGCAAGGCGTGGACGAGGTCAGGTCGGTTTCTTCGCCGGGCCTCAGTATCGTGAACGTCGAATTCACCATCGCTTCGGTACCGGACTATCCGGACCTGTATCAGCGGTTTGCGCAGATGCGTGCCAAGGTCGACGACGCGCAGGGGAACCTCCCGCCCAATGCCCTTGAAAGCATCGTCTTTGATGACTTTGGTGACGTTTACGCCCTGTATTTCGCAGTGGTGGGGGATGGCTTCTCGATCAGTGAACTGCACGAATATGCCAAGGATCTGCAGCGCGAACTGGTGACGGTCGACGGTGTGTCCAAGGTGGTGCTGAACGGTGTTCAGGACGAAGTGATCTATGTCGAATACTCGTCCGCCCGCCTGATCGAACTTGGGTTGGCACCGGACCAGATCGCTCAGATCCTCGAAGGTCAGAATCTTGTCCGGCCCGCTGGATCGATCAAAGCGGGGCAAACCCGGCTGATGGTTCGACCGGAAAGTGCGGTGTCATCGACTGAGGCCATTGGCAACCTGATGATCACCAACGCGCAGACCGGTGCATCTTTCCGTCTATCTGACATCGCAACGATCAGTCGCGGGGTCGAGGATCCGGCGACCATGCTGCTGTACCGCGATGGAAAACAAGGCATCGGGATCGGGATATCGAACACGCTTGGCGGTAACGTGGTCAACATGGGCGTCGCGGTCAAGGAACGGATGGATGCGCTGATTGACCAGCGCCCAATCGGGATCGACGTGCTGCCAATCTCGGATCAGTCCGTCACGGTGAAGGAGTCGGTCGACGATTTCGTCATGAACGTCGTTTTGGCGCTGGCCATCGTCGTGGGCACGCTGCTGATCTTCATGGGGCTGCGATCGGGCATCCTGATGGGGGGCATCCTGATGGTGACCGTCGCAGGCACCCTGTTCGGGATGTACCTCTACGGTCTCGACATGCAACGTATCTCGCTTGGTGCGTTGATCATCGCGCTGGGGATGCTGGTCGACAACGCCATCGTGGTAGTCGAAGGCACGCTAGTGCGTGTGCAAAAGGGCGAAAGCGCGGCATCGGCCTCCATCGCCGTTGTGAACCAGACGAAATGGCCACTGCTTGGCGGGACAATCGTTGGCATTCTCGCTTTCTCGCCCATCGGATTTTCGCCGGACAACACGGGCGAATATGCAGGCAGCCTGTTCTGGACGATTGCCATTTCGCTGCTGTTCTCTTGGCTGGTTGCCATTTGGTTGACACCGTATTTCTGCACCCTTCTGCTCAAGCCCGGCACCGCCGTGGAAGATCGGGAAAACGTCGTGCTGCGGATGTATCGGGGCATCCTCAAACGTGCGATTGCCGTGCGGTATCTGACAATCGGCCTTGTCGTGGTGCTGTTTGCCTCTGCGGTTGCGATGTTCAGCATGGTGCCGCCCGGATTCTTCCCGACTTCCACCCGGGCACAATTCGCGATTGACTACTTCCTCCCGCAGGGCGCTGACATCTCGGCAACCGAGTCGGACATACTGGAAATCAGTGAACATGTGCGCACGCTGCCCGGTGTCACCGGAACAAACACCGCCATCGGTCAGGGCCACACAAGGTTCATGCTGATTTACGAGGCTGAGACGCAGAACTCGGCCTACGGTCAGATCCTGGTTGACGTGGAAAGCTTTGACCAGATCGAGGGTCTGCGCATGGAATTGCAGGCTTGGATTGAAGAAAACTATCCGGTCGCGAATGCCAAAGTTTGGAAATTCGTGCTGGGTCCCGGCGGCGGATCCAAGGTCGAGGCGCGGTTCTTTGGCCCCGATCCCGTGGTGCTGCGCGAACTGGCAGCCGAGGCCAAGGCGATCATGTCCGATGCGGGTGCCATCGCGGTCAAAGATGATTGGCGCGAACAGGTCCAGGTGCTCCGACCCGTCATCGACACTGAAAACGCGCGTCGTTTGGGTCTGACCCAGAGCGATATTTCGGGTGCGCTGGCTACCCACCTGACCGGTTCGACCCTCGGCGTGTATCGCGAGCGGGATGAGCTGTTGAACATCGTCATGCGCCCGACCGCGGTCGAGCGCGATGACGTGACAGAGCTGCGCGATGTGCAGGTCTTCAGCCAGGTGGCCGGTGGGTACATTCCGATCAACCAGGTCGTGGACCGGTTCGAAGTTGTGTTCGAGGCAGGTAACCTGCGTCGCATCGACCGCAAGCTGGCCATCACGGCGCAGTCTGACAACGCTGTGGGTGTTCTGTCTGGTGACCTCTTCAACGAGGTCCGGGGTCAGATCGAGGATATCGTCCTTCCGCCCGGCTATGCGTTGGAGTGGAAAGGGGAATACGGCGACTCTGCCGAGGCCAATGCCGGTCTTGCTTCCACCATGCCTTTGGGCTTTGGCGCGATGATCCTGGTTGTGCTCTTCCTGTTCAATGCGATCCGCCAGCCGCTGATCATCTGGCTGACGGTGCCGCTTGCCCTCATCGGGGTGATCTGGGGGCTTGCCGCCACGCAAACGCCGCTTGAGTTCATGGCGATCCTGGGTGTCCTGTCTCTGACCGGCCTGCTGATCAAGGCGGCCATCGTGTTGATTGACGAAACCGACAGTCAGATCGCCGGGGGCAAACCGCGCATGGATGCCATCGTGGATTCAGCGGTCAGCAGGGTGCGGCCCGTGTTGCTGGGCGTGTTGACAACCGTGTTGGGTGTTGTGCCTCTGATCTGGGATCCGTTCTTTGCCTCGCTCGCAATTGTCATCATCTGCGGGCTCAGCTTTGCCGCGATCCTCACCTTGATCGTGGTGCCGGCACTGTATGCCATCTTCTTCCGGGTCAGCGGGGACGAGGTCGCCTAGCGGATCGTCCGCCGATCCAGCCAGCTTTGCCAGTCTGCGGCGGAGCCGTTGAAGGCATTGATGTCGATCGCTCCGGGCGTATTCGGCAATGTGCCGGTTGAGGTGTATTGCCAAAAGCGCCACGACTGGCCGGGATAGGCCTGAGCCGGGGTTTTGGCTGTGGTGCGCAACCAGAATTCGTAGCCGCGCAGACGGTTCAACTCGGCATCCTCATAAAAGCCGGGCGTCGTATAGATGATGGGTTTCTGCCCATAGTGCGCCTCGACGATGTCCAGCCAGCGCTGCATTTCATTGCGCACAGTGGCGGCATCCGGGCGACGCTGACAGGTCGGTGAAAATGGGTTCCACTCCATATCCAGAACCGGTGGCAGGCTGCCGCGCGTCTTCGGCGCGGTGCGGATAAAGAACTGCGCCTGCACCTCGGGTGCCGTGCAGAAATAGTAGAAGTGATAGGCCCCGCGCCGGATGCCCGCCCGGCCTGCGCCGCGCCAGTGGTCCGTGAACATGGGGTCGGCCAGATCCCCGCCCTCGGTCGCCTTCAGAAAGGTAAACTCGATCCCGACCGCCTTGGCCCGAACCCAGTCCACACTGGTCTGGAAGCGGGCGGCGTCCATGCCGCGTACAGGGAAGGTGCTGGGCTGGCGCCCGGCAAAGCGTACGGGGTCGGTGTCCCCGATGATCATCGGGCCGGTAAAGGGGGCGGGGCCGGGGGCGCAGGCAGCAAGAAAGACGAATGCGGCAATCAAAAGTCGTGTCAACATGAGGCCGAGCCTAGCGGCTTAGAACCGGGCTGGCGACAAGGATTTGATGGTGTCGGCGTCGATGTGCGGAGGACGGCCCAACACCAGATCAGCCAGAAGCTGGCTGGCCGCTGGGGCCGTCTGAAACCCATAGCCGCCCTGACCCGCGCACCAAATGAAATCAGGCACTTGGCGGTCACGGCCCAACACCAGCGTGCGGTCCGGCACAAAGCTGCGCAGACCGGCCCATGACGTCTCAACCCGGGTGACGGGCTCAGTCACGTGCTGGCTATAGCGATCCAGTCCCTCGGCCAGCACCATATCATCGGCCCAGGCGTCTTGCGGTTCAACAAGGTCTTCGTCTGCCGGAGAGACCAACAGCTTGCCCGCATCCGGCTTGGCGTACCACGTCTCGCCGACGCCAAAGAAAATGGGCCATTCGCTGACGTTATGTCCACCGGGCGCAGGCAGGCGTGCCATGGAACGACGGAGGGGCATTATGCCGATCGGTGTGACCCCCGCCATAATGGCAATCTGGTCGGCCCACGCGCCACCGGCGTTCACCAGAATGTCAGCCCTTAACACGTCGCTACCGCAACGGACGGCCCATGTTGTGTCGTGTTCGATCGCGGTCACCGGTACTCCGGTCAGAACCTGCCCGCCATTTGCACGTATTGTCCTTGCGAAATCCTGAATCATGCGATCCGTGTCGATATCAAAGGCATCGGCATGGTAGGCGGCGCGGGTGATCGCACCATTCAGGATCGGAATGTAGGTTCGCGCATCGTCCACCGATATCTCGGGGCACTTCAGGGTTTCGGCGTCGGCTTTAAACTGTTCATCCTCTCCGGCGCGTCCGAGCAAGAGGAAACCGCGCGGACTGAGATAGCGTTTCTGAAAGGCGGCACTTGCCTTGTTCAAGGCGACCACGGATGGCGCGCCATAGTTCTCTTCGAACAGCGCGGCAGACCGGCCCGAGGCATGGTAGCCAAGCGCGCTTTCACCCTCGATCAGCGTAACACGCGCCCCGTCCGACAGTCGTGCAGCCGCCGACACTCCGGCGATGCCACCGCCAATGACGATGATGTCTGTCACGTTTCTTCGATCCGGTCCGTGGCGGGCGGTGGCGTGACGCTGAACCCGGTGATCTGGTCGTAAAGATCAGCGGTCATATCGAAATCCAATGCGGCCAGCGAAGGGGCCAATTGTTCCGCTGAGCGGGCCGAGATGATGGGCCTCGGCTGCGCAGGATGCGCCATGGCCCAGGCCACGGCCAGCGTCGCTGGGTTGGTACCCAGATCGGCAGCGAGTGCAGACAGCTTGGCAGCCGCCTCGCGCATCCAATCCACATTGTAGCGCGCGGCATAGCGGTCATCTTCGGTCAGCCGCCCGGTGCCGCCTTCCACGTATTTGCCAGTCAATAACCCGCCGCCAAGCGGAGAATAGGGCGCGATTTCAATGCCCTGATCCACGGCCATCGGGAAAATCTCGACCTCGGACTGGCGTTTCACCAAGCTGTGCATCGGCTGGATGATGTCGATCCGCACCTCAAACTGCGCGGCCACGGCTTGCGCTTTCATCACCTGCCAGGCGGCGAAGTTTGACACGCCGATATGGCGGATCTTGCCTTGGGCCTTGAGCATTGCCAGCGCATCGAATGTCTCTTGCAGCAGCGTGTCATCGTCAAACCGGTGCAGGTACAGAATATCGACCATGTCCATCTGCAACCGCTGCTGGGACGTGGCAAAACCGGTCAGGATATTGTCGCGGCCAGAGCCACCTTCATAGGCCGCCTTGGTCGCGATGATCAGGTCATCGCGGTCGGTTTGGGCCATCTCACCCAACAGGGTCTCCGAGGCACCGCCGGTATAGACAAAGGCGGTGTCGAAATGGGTGATGCCCGCTGCGCGGGCGGCGTCGAACATGGCGCGGCTCTGGTCTGCATCAGCCTTGCCGCCGAACTGCATGGTGCCGAATGTCAGGGGCGAAAGCGGGGTGCCGGAGAGAGAGGTAATCATGCGACAAGTCGTGCCATGCAGGACACCACCGGTGCAACGGCTAACATCCGTTCAGGCCCGCCTCTCGCAGTCGCGCCTTGTCCTTTGCATATGAAAGACGCGCCGACATTTGGCACGGTGCAACTGCCTCCCGCTGCCGCAATCTGGCAGCAGCTTGCTGTGGACTGGCCACCGTGTTGCGATAGGTTCGGAAAGGAACGACGTGCAGGGGGCGGACATGGCCGACGGGTTTGAACAGATGGTGGACGAGGCGCTGAGCTTTTTTGCCAAGCTGGAGAAGAACAACTCGAAAGACTGGTTCGAGCCACACAAGGCCCATTACAAGGAGGCCATTGCCGGTCCTGCCGGGTTCTTTTCGGATCTGATGGCCGAAGATATTGCCCGCATCACCGGCAAGCCGCACAGTCCCAAAGTTTTTCGCATCTACCGCGATGTCCGCTTTTCCAAGGACAAGACGCCGCTGAACACGCACCTTCACATCATGTGGTCCCCCGCCGACAAGGACCCGCTGGCCCCGTCATGGTTTTGGGGGCTGTCGCCGGAGTATTTCATCCTTGGAATGGGCGTGATGGGCCTGCAGGGCGAACACCTGACCCGCTACCGCGCCTTTGTCGACAGTTGGGGTGATAGTTTGCAAGAGGCGCTGGATGGAGCCAGTAACACTGGTGCGGAGATCAGCGATTGGGGACCGGAGCCGCTGAAACGTGTGCCCAAACCCTATGACCAGGATCACCCCCATGGCGGCCTGCTGAAGCGCAAGGCGCTGGCCGTCTCTGGCGCGATGCAGACCGATTGGCGCGACACCGGTCTTATCAAGGCAACCGTATCGCGGATCAACTCTCTGATGCCTGTATGGAGGGTCTTCGATTCTCACCTGTAAATGACGCACATCAATGACAAAGCGGACATTGGCGTCTCTACGTCTTCACCGAATAGCACTAGGAGAAGACATTTGGCACAATCTGTTGAGACCATTGATCGCAAGCCCTCTAACGCCCAGGCCTTTGACCAGACGAAATACCCCTACGCCGACAAGATGACCCGCACCGAATACGAGGCGGAGAAGGCTGCCTTGCAAGTCGAGTTGCTGAAGGTCCAGCTTTGGGTGCAGGAAACCGGTCAAAAGTTCGTACTGCTGTTCGAAGGGCGTGATGCGGCGGGCAAGGGGGGCACGATCAAGCGGTTCATGGAGCACTTGAACCCTCGTGCGGCACGTGTGGTGGCCCTCAACAAACCGACCGATCAGGAACGCGGACAGTGGTTTTTCCAGCGCTACATCAAGCATCTGCCAACCAGCGGCGAGATCGTTCTTTATGACCGTTCCTGGTACAACCGGGCCGGGGTAGAGCGGGTGATGTCGTTCTGTGCGGCTAATGAGTACCTCGAATTCATGCGCCAGACGCCCGAGTTCGAACGGATGCTGTCGCGGTCGGGCATTCAGCTGTTCAAATACTGGTTTTCCGTCACACAAGATGAACAGCGCCGCCGTTTCAAGGCGCGTGAGACGGACCCGCTGAAACAGTGGAAGCTGTCCCCAATCGACCGGGCCAGCCTCGACAAATGGGATGACTACACCGAGGCGAAAGAGGCGATGTTTTTTTACACGGACACGGCCGACGCACCCTGGACGGTTGTGAAATCCAATGACAAGAAGCGCGCACGCATCAACTGCATGAAGCATTTTCTGTCCAAGCTGGACTATCCGGACAAGGACTTGGCAGTAGCCACCGTACCTGACCCATTGATCGTGCAGCAGGCGGATGCTTCGGTGAATGGGTCCGAGCATATTCTGGCGGCATCGCTGCATCCGCACTCCCGCAAAAGCTGACACCCCGGAGGATCACATGTCAAACACGCCTCATGATCTTGCGCAGGACTTTCCCGAACATGCGGACCGCATTTCGAAGCTGCGGCAGACGGATGCGCATTTCGCCCGATTGATGGATGAATACCACGACGTGAACCGTGCTGTGCACCGCGCCGAAACGGATGTTGAACCCGTGTCCGATACGCATATGCAGGACATGCGCAAGCAGCGTATGGCGCTGAAGGATCAGCTTTACGCGACACTAACGGCTGCCTGATTTGGGATGTTGGCGCGATAGATCGCATTTGAACTAAACTCGGCTCAAAACGCATGACGGTGGCAACCCCGTGTTTAGGGATGTCGCGCCAAAACCCCTGCACGCAATGATTTCAGAACGGGATTGCGATGCGGCGGATTTGGAGCCTTTTGGCGTGCGTTGGGTTGGTGGGGCAGGGGGCCTATGCTTGGGCGGAGGCGTTGCCAATGGTCAGTCGGGCCAGCCTGATGACCAAGGCGGCCCCGCTGATCAGTGCAGAGCCGATGATCCGGCATTCCGGCCCCAGCCTGTTTGCCGGGCGTTCCATCACCGGCATGTTTGCACCGCCTGATCCCAAGGAACTCGACAACTTGCGGAACTACCCGGTCGAGGGCCGGGTTGCGCGGTTGCGCAACCTGATAGCGCAGGCCGAGGCAGGCAAGAAGGGCTATGACGCCGTACAATACGGGGCGCGGGTCAAGCCAGGCGCAGCGCCGACCCAGCTGACGATCCAGCAGATTTACGACTGGATCAAAGCCACACCGGGACAGCCCCATGCCATTGGGCGCTACCAGTTCATTCCGCCGACCCTGCGGCGGCTTGTGCGGCAAGCAGGAATTGATCCCAAAACGCAGTTCACGCCTGAGGTGCAGGACCGGCTTGCAGATATCCTGCTGGCTGATGCGGGCCTTGCCCCCTTCCTTGCCGGAGAGATGCCGCGCGAGACCTTCATGAACAATCTGGCCAAGATCTGGGCAGGTTTGCCCAACGATACGGGCAAATCCCACTATCACGGATATGCGGGGAACAAGGCGACGATGACCTGGGCGCATTTCGATGCGCAGATGGTCCGCATCTTCGCGCAATAGAGGGCGCTGATGGCCCATTTGACCGGCGGGGCGGAGGACACCTCCGCCTTACAGATGGATGCATTGAACCGGTGCGCCCAGCCAACAAAAAGCCCCCAGCGCGGTGCGCCGGGGGCAACAGCTGCGAGGCGGGGGACACCCCCGCCTTACGATGCCTTATTGCGGGATGTCGCCTTCGATGCCTTCGACATAGAAGTTCATGCCCGCCAGCGTGCCGTCATCAGCGGTTTCACCTTCGGCCAGGAAAGGTGAGCCGTCCTGCTTGTTCAGCGGGCCGGTGAACGCATGGTACGATCCATCCGCCAACGCAGCCTTCATCGCCAGCGCCTCTTCCTTGACGTCGGCTGGAACGGCGTCCGAAATCTCGCCAATGCCAACCATGCCTGCGCCGATGCCATCCCATGTGTCTTTCGACTCCCAGGTGCCGTCCATCACGGCACGGGTGCGCGCGATGTAGTAGGGGGCCCAGTCATCGATGATCGATGAGACGCGCGGGAAGGGCGCGTATTGGCCCATGTCTGACGCTTGGCCAAACGTGATAACACCACCTGCTTCCTGAGCAGCCGCTTGCGGCGCTGTCGAGTCGGTATGCTGCAGCACAACATCTGCACCTTGATCGATCAGGGTCTTGGCGGCGTCGGCCTCTTTCGCAGGGTCAAACCACGTGTAGACCCAGATAATCTTGAACTCGACATCCGGATTCACCTTCTTGGCGTGAATATAGGCCGAGTTGATACCACGGATCACTTCGGGGATCGGGAAGGACCCGATGTAGCCGATCGTGTTGGTTTTGGTCATCTTGCCCGCAATGTGGCCTTGAATGGCGCGCCCTTCGTAGAAACGGGCCGAATATGTCGACACGTTCGGATGCAGGCGTTTGTAGCCAGTCGCGTGCTCGAATTTTACGTTCGGGAACTTGGCCGCGACGTTGTTCGTCGGATCCATATAGCCGAACGAGGTGGTAAAGATCAGGTCGGCACCGTCCAGCGCCATCTGCGTCATCACGCGCTCGCTGTCGGGGCCTTCGGCCACGTTCTCTACGAACACGGTCTCAACTGCATCGCCGAACTCTTCCTCGACCGCAAGACGACCCTGATCGTGCTCGTATGTCCAGCCGCCGTCGCCGACGGGACCCACATAGACAAAGCCAACCTTGGTCTTGTCCTGCGCAAGTGCGCCGCCTGCGAGCCCAAGCGCCAGCGCGGCACTTGCCAGAAGTGTCGTAAGTTTCATTTCAGGTTTCTCCCCATTTAGGTGCGCCCCTTATCCCGAGGCGTGGAATGTGCGCCCCAGTGAGCCGGGGGCGCGTGATTTGTCTGCGCTCAGAATCACCAGAACGATGATCGTCACAATGTAGGGGGACATTGCCAAATACTCGACCGGAATGGCAACGCCCGCGCCCTGCAAGTTCAACTGGAGCTGAGTGATCCCGCCAAAAAGATAAGCACCCAGCAGCACGCGCCACGGCTTCCAACTGGCAAACACAACCAGGGCGAGGGCAATCCACCCCACACCGGCGGTCATACCCTCGGTCCACTGCGGCACGCGGATGAGGGAAATGTACGCTCCGCCCAGCCCCGCGCAGGCGCCACCGAAGAGGATGGCAAGGGTCCTGATACGTTTGACCTTGTACCCCAAGGCGTGGGCTGCATCGTGGTTTTCGCCCACAGCGCGCAGGACCAAGCCCATGCGCGTGAACGTCAGCAGTGCCCAGGTGCCCGCCACGATCCCAAGACCCAAGTAAACCATCAGGTCATGACCAAAGATGATCGGCCCGATGACGGGAATATCCGCGAGCGGCCCGAGCGGTGTCGCTTCGGCCCGCGGTGGTTTGATCCCGACATACGACTGCCCCATGAGCGATGACAGCCCCAATCCGAACAGCGTCAGTGCGAGCCCCGATGCCACCTGGTTGGCCAGCGCGACCTGCGTGAGAAAGGCAAAAAGAAGCGACAGCACCCCACCTCCGACGGCAGCAGCCACAAAGCCCACGGTGGGCGAGCCGGTGTTGACAGCGATGATGAAGCCACAGACGGCGCCTGTGATCATCATCCCTTCGACCCCGAGGTTCAGAACACCCGCGCGTTCGACGACAAGCTCTCCGATGGCGGCCAGCAGGATTGGCGTGGCCGCCGCGATCATGGCGGCGATCAGGAGGATCGGGTTGATGGCGGATAGGTCCATTTATTTAGAAAAACTCCATTAGCGCAGAACGATCGCAAAACCGATTGCTGCCATGATCGCGAAAGCAAGAACTTTGGCTGCAGGGTGGCGCACAGGCTTCTCTCTCCTTGCGCTCGGTGACATTCGGAATATGTCGCGAAGGGCGTAAAGGAACCACTCAATGATCGCTTCACCAAATGCAAAAAGCAGGGCAATAAAAGTAAGGGTAGCCAAAGCCTGAACTTCTGGGCTGGCGACCACAACAATGAATGAAAGCAGGAAGCCGATGACACCCGCCAGCAAAACATATCCGATTTGATTCGGTGATATGGAGAAGTGCCACCGCATCACACCACCTCCGCCTTGCCAAACCGCACGCGGTAGTTCGTGAGCAGGTCGAGAGCCAACAAGAAAAACAGGAGCATCCCCTGAAAGACCTGTATCGCCGCCGCAGGCAAACCCAGCTGCGATTGTGCAATATCCCCGCCGATATAGGTCAGCGCCATCAGCAATCCTGCCGCTACGATTCCCAGCGGGTTCAGACGCCCTAGGAAGGCGACGATGATAGCCGTAAACCCATAGCCCACGTTGAAATCAATGCTGATCTGACCCGACGGGCCGGCCACTTCGAACATGCCCGCAAGCCCAGCCAGCAGCCCGGATACACCCAGACAAAACAGAACCAGCCGCCCGGGATTGACCCCGCCAAACTTGGCTGCGCGGGGCGCATCGCCAGTGACCCGAATGGCAAACCCCAGCCTATGCCGCGTCAGCAGAACATAGGCAAAGATCACCGCTATCAGCGCAGCAACCACGCCCCAATGCATTCCCGTCCCGGCAATGATCTCGGCATTGTGCGCTGAGGGATACTGCTGCAAATTGCGCGATCCCGGAAACCCAAACCCTTCGGGATTTTTCAGCAAGCCCAAAGACATAGAGGCCAAAAGCTGCTCAGCCACATAGACCAGCATCAGCGAAACCAAAATCTCGTTGGTGCCAAATTTTACCTTTAAAACAGCAGGGATCATCGCCCAGGCCCAACCGCCCAACGCCCCGGCGAGCACCATCAAGGGAAAGATCAAAACACTCTCCGCAGGATAAAACGCCAACCCCGCACCTGCGCCGCAAATGGCCCCGACAATGTACTGCCCCTCGGCCCCAATGTTCCAGATGCCCGCCCGGAACCCCAGTGCTAGCCCAATCGCGATCAAGACCAAAGGCGCCCCCTTGATCAGAAGCTGCGGCCGGTAAAAAAACGCAAACTCGCCAAAGATCGGCTCCCAGAAAATCGTCGCGATGGCCTGCAATGGGTCTTTGCCCAAGGCGACGAACAGCACCCCGCCAAAGATCATCGTCAGCACCACCGCCAGCACAGGCGTGGCATAGGCCATCACAGCCGAGGGCTGCGGACGCGCCTCGATCCGGATCATCCAACCATCCCCAGCTTCATTTCGCCAAATAAACCGCCGCCGGAGGCTCCGGCAGGATCAAACATGCGCAACCTCCATCCCGTGGGCACCACCCAGCATCAAGCCAATCTGCTCCACATCCAGGCCCGATGTGGCGCGCGGCGCGCTCAAACGCCCCTCGTTCAAGGCCGCAAACCGGTCGGAGATTTCCATCAACTCATCCAAATCCTGCGAAATCACCACAACAGCCGACCCGTCCGCCGCCAAATCCAGCAAGGCTTGCCGGATCGCAGCGGCGGCAGCGGCATCCACGCCCCATGTCGGCTGGTTCACCACCAACACCTCGGGGCGCTGCAACACCTCGCGACCAATCACGAATTTCTGCAGGTTGCCGCCCGACAGCGACCGCGCCGCATTCTCCGGTCCCGGCGTGCGGACGTCGAAACTTGAAATGATGCGCTCTGCAAAATCACGCGTTTTGGTCCAGTTCAGCATCCCACGCCGCACCAGCCCTTCGCGCGCAGCCCCGGTGAGCATCGCGTTCTCCGTCAGCGACATGTTGGGGGCAGCCGCATGGCCCAGCCGTTCCTCGGGTGCTGCAAGCACACCCAGCCCGCGCCGTGCCTCCGGTCCGTTCTTCGCCAGATCGCGGCCCTTGAACTGCACCATCCCGACACCGCAGGGCAATTCCCCCGACAGAACAGCCAGCAATTCGTCCTGACCGTTGCCCGCGACGCCACCAATGCCCATCACCTCACCCGCGCGTACGTCAAAGGAAATATCGCGTAGGGGCATGCCAAAGGCGGAGGGCGATGCAGCCGACAGCCCCGTCACTGACAACAGCACCTCGCCTGCGTCATGTGCAGCAGCCTTGGGCGTGGCGAGTGTGCTGCCCACCATCATCTCGGCCATCTCGCGGGCCGAGGTGTCGCGCGGCAGGCAGGTCCCTACCACCTTGCCACCGCGCAGGATCGTGGCGGCGTCACACAAGGCGCGGATTTCCTCCAGCTTGTGCGAAATATACAGGATCGCCGTGCCCTCTGCGCTCAGTTTGCGCAAGGTTTCAAACAGGATATCGACCTCCTGCGGGGTCAGGACGGAGGTGGGTTCGTCCATGATCAACAGCTTGGGGTCCTGCAAGAGACAGCGAATGATTTCAACCCGCTGCCGTTCCCCTGCTGACAGATCACCCACCACTTTGTCCGGTGACAATGGCAGGCCATAGGTCTCCGACACCTCGCGGATACGGGCGGCGAGCGTCCGCATGGGCGGCGGTGTCTCCATGCCCAACGCGATGTTCTCGGCCACACTCAACGCATCGAACAGCGAAAAATGCTGGAACACCATACCCACGCCCGCTGAACGGGCAGCGCGCGGATCGGCGGGGGCAAAGTCGCCCCCATTCATCTGCATCTGACCTGCGTCCGGTTTCACCAGCCCATAGATCATCTTGACCAGCGTTGACTTGCCTGCCCCGTTTTCCCCCAGCAAAGCGTGGATTTCCCCGGGAGCGATGGACAGCGACACGTCATCATTTGCCACCACGCCGGGATAGGCCTTGGTCAAGCCGTTCAGGGACAAAAGGGGTGTCACGCACGCGTCTCCAGTCGTTGCGGTATGGTCTGCGTGGACTTTGCTAGCCGAAAGGCGACCCCGACCGCAATCAAATGCGGATCTTTCCCCAAAGATGGATCGCCAATGGGGCAGGTGATGCGCGCAATTTCATCCGTGCTGTGGCCCAATGCGGCCAACCTTTTGCGAAACCGCGCCCATTTGGTCGCGGACCCGATCAACCCGCAAGAGGCAAAGCCGCGTGTCAGCACCGCGTGGCACAGGCCCAGATCTATATCATGCGCATAGGTCAGGATCAGATGATGCGCGCTGCGGGGCGCATGGGCGGCAAGGGCAGGAAGGTCAGTGGCAGGCACGGTTGTAACGCCATCGGGCACGGTCTTGGGAAACCGCTCGGCCCCGGTGTCGGCCCATGTCAGTGAATAGCCGGGCATATGCTGCAGGATGTCGACCAGCGCGCGACCCACATGGCCCGCGCCCCAGATCCAGATGTCCTGATCCGGCGCGCGCACCGGTTCGATCATCCATCCGTCCTTCAATTGCGCAGCGGGCAACTGCCCCTGGTTCCGAGCGGCCTTCAAGATGCGCTTGACCGACAGCGGCATTGGCTCGGACCCACGTGCGACCACGTCTTCGGGCAGGGCATGCGCACGGCCCACGTCAAAAACTTCGCTCAGCACCTCGACCGCCCCACCGCAGCATTGGCCCAGATCAGGCCCCAGGGCATGGCGACTGCGCGTATCCTTGGTCAGCATACGGGCAGCAGCGGCCAGCTCAAACTCAAGGACACCACCGCCAATCGTGCCGGATTGCCCGGTCTCCCAGACCAGCATTGCCGCGCCAACCTCGCGCGGGGCCGACCCCTGCACAGACGCAACAACAACCCGCACAACCCGGCCATGCGCCTCGCAGGCCGCGATCAACCCGGCCCGATCAAACATCGCCACGCGCCGTCTGCACGGCTTTCAAAACCGTTTCCGCCGTGGCTGGGGCCTGCAAGTCCGGGTAGTTTGGACCACAAGCTGCCGCCGCATCGCTCAGCGCCAGAAAGGCCGAGATGCCCAGCATCAGGGGCGGCTCCCCGACCGCCTTGGACTTGTAGATTGTATCGGCCCGGTTCTCTCCATCCCACAGCGCCACATTGAACACATCGGGCCGGTCGGAACAGGCGGGTATCTTGTAGGTTGACGGCGCATGGGTGCGCAGACGGCCCTGATCGTCCCATACCAGCTCCTCTGTTGTCAGCCAACCCGCGCCCTGCACATAGCCGCCCTCGACCTGCCCGATATCCAGAGCCGGGTTCAGGGATGCGCCGGCATCATGCAGGATATCAGCCCGCAAAATGCGATTCTCCCCCGTCAGCGTGTCGATCACCACCTCGGTCACTGCTGCCCCATAGGCAAAGTAGAAAAACGGTCGGCCCTGCCCCTTGATCCGATCCCACTTGATCTCGGGCGTCTTGTAGTACCCGGTGGATGACAGGCTGATGCGTGCCTCGTAGGTCAGGGCGGCCACCTCGGCAAAGCTGTAGTTGCCAGACCCGGCCCGCACACGGCCATCGTCGAAAACCACCTCTTCTGGACGACACTGATGCAACTGCGCCAGATGCTCTGCCATCCGATACCGAATGGTGTCGCAGGCCGCCTTGACCGCCATGCCGTTCAAGTCACTGCCCGAAGACGCAGCGGTGGCGGACGTGTTTGGCACCTTGGCCGTGTCGGTGGCGGTGATCTTAACCATCTCCAACGGCACACCAAAGCGGCTGGCAGCCACTTGTGCCACCTTCTGAAACAGACCCTGACCCATCTCGGTCCCACCATGGTTCAGATGAATGGACCCGTCTGCATAAACATGCACCAGCGCCCCGGCCTGGTTCAGGTGGGTCAGGGTGAAGCTGATGCCGAATTTAACCGGTGTCAGCGCAATCCCCTTCTTCAGCACCGGGTTTGCTGCATTCCACTCCGCAACCGCCGCCCGGCGCGCATCGTAGTCCGACGTCTCGCGCAATTGCGCTACCAGCGCGTCGCCAACGAAGTCGTCAACCTTCTGACCATAGGGTGTCGTCTGTTTCTTCTGACCAGAAATACCACCGCCGGAGGCATAAAAGTTGGCAACCCGCACCGCCAGCGGATCAAGCCCCAGATGACCCGCCACATGATCGACAATGCGCTCCATCCCGAGCATCCCCTGCGGCCCGCCAAAGCCGCGAAAGGCCGTGGCACTTTGGGTGTTGGTGCGCAGCCGGTGACTTTCGATCCGTACGTGCGGCAACCAATAGGTATTGTCGGCATGCAGCATCGCCCGGTCGGCCACGGGCAGGGATAGGTCCATGGCCCAACCGCAGCGCACGTATTGGCGCACATCAAGGGCGTTGATCCGGCCCGCATTATCAAATCCGACATCATAGTCGATGCGGAAATCATGGCGCTTGCCGGTGATCATCATGTCGTCATCGCGGTCATAGCGCATCTTGCACGGGCTGCCGGTGGCACGAGCGGCAATAGCGCAGGCCACGGCCAGCGCATTGCCCTGACTCTCCTTACCACCAAACCCGCCCCCCATGCGGCGCGTCTCGACCCGGACAGCATGCATGGGTCGCCCAATGGCATCGGCCACCTTGTGCTGGATCTCGGTCGGGTGCTGGGTGGACGAGATGACATGCATATCCCCATCCTCACCCGGCAGGGCAAGTGCCGCTTGCCCTTCGAGATAGAAGTGCTCTTGCCCGCCAATCTCGAACGACCGTGTAAGGCGGTGCTGTGCCCCGCCCAACTCGGTTGCCGCATCGCCCCGTGCATAGATGCGCGGGCCATCCTCGAACCGGGTGTCCGCGGCAAGGGCCTCGTCGATGGTCAGAACCGGCGTGTCCTCTGCAATCTCGACCTTGCCCAGACGCGCCGCATGGCGGGCTGCCAGATGCGACCGGGCCACCACCAGAAACAGCGGCTGACCAAGGTATTGCACGGTGCCATCCGACAGCAAGGGTTCATCATGGGCCGACGGGGACACATCATTGGCAAAGGGCAGGTCATCCGCCACGAGCACGGCAACCACATCCGAGGCGGCCCGAACAGCCTCCAGATCCATTGCGGTGATCTGGCCACGGGCAACACCGCTCACGCCAAACGCGAGATGCAGTGTTCCCACAGGCGTCGGCATGTCATCCACATATCGCGCGGCGCCGGTCACATGCAGATGGGCAGCATCGTGGGGCAGAGGCTTCGCGACCGTCATGATGTCACCTCCAGCACATTGGTGGCCTGCCCTTGATCCTCCAACCACGCGCGCAACAGCATGTTCTGTGCCGTCTGCATCCGGTAGCTGGCAGAGGCCCGCATGTCGCTGAGCGGTTGGAAATCACGGGTCATGGCCTGCATGGCGCGGGCCACGACCGCGTCGGTCCACGGCTGGCCACGCAATGCGGTCTCGGCATGTACCGCCCGCTTGGGTGTGCCTGCCATGCCGCCGAAGGCGAGGCGTACTTCGGTGACCACATCATCCACAACTTCGATCCAGAAACAGCCGCACACGGCCGAAATGTCCTGATCGAACCGCTTCGATAGCTTGTAACAGCGCAAGGCGTCGCTCTGTCTTGGGATCGTGATCGCCTCGACAAACTCGTTCTCGGCCCGGTCCTGCTTACCGTAGTCGATAAAGAAATCCTCGATCGGCAGCGTCCGAACGCCGTCCACCGATCGCAAGTGCAGGGTTGCACCCAAGGCAATCAGCGCCGGCGATCCATCCCCGATGGGTGAGCCATTGGCGACATTGCCACCAATGGTCGCTGCATTGCGCACCTGCACAGAGCCGTAGCGTCGGATCAATTCGGCAAAGGCCGGGTGGTGCGGGGCAATAGCCTCGTGCAACTCGATCAGCGTTGTAGCCGCGCCGATGTGAATCTCGTGGTCGGTGACGGTCACGCCGGACAGCTCCGGAATGCGGTTGAGGAAGGCGACCGGACCAAGCTCCCTGAACTGCTTGGTCACCCATAGGCCGACATCCGTGGCGCCTGCCACCAATGTGCCACCGGGGTTCTCATCCATCCACGTGGCGAGAGCGTCTGGTGTTGTTGGCGGCTCTGCGCCCGGCTCCGTCGGAGCCTCCCCCAAGGTGTTTTGGGCCAGAAGAAGAGGGGTGTCTTTCACATGATCCGGGACCGGAGCTGTTTCGGCAGCCTTGGCGGCGCGGATGATGGGAGCATAGCCGGTGCAACGGCACAGGTTGCCCGCAAGCGCCGTGTCGTGGTCCGTTTCTCCGTTCAGATGTGCCGTGGCCATCGTTGTAATGAAACCCGGCGTGCAGAAGCCGCATTGCGACCCGTGGTGCTCGATCATCGCCCGCTGAACGGGGTGAAGCGTGCCGTCGGGGGCCGCGATCCCTTCGACCGTTCGCACCGCTTTGCCTTCAAGCTGTGGCATGAACAGGATGCAGGCGTTCAGCGCCCGCGCCCCATCCGCATCCGTGACCATCACTGAACAGGCCCCGCAGTCGCCTTCATTGCAGCCTTCCTTGGTGCCTGTCAGTCCGGGGTGGTCCCGTAGCCAGTCCAGCAGCGTTGTCGTGGGTGTCGTGTCGGCCGTGATCTCGCTTCCATTCAGAAGAAAGGTCGTACGCATATTGTCTTGTGCCTGCCGCGTTACCAACGCCCGTGTTGTGGCCTTTGGTCGATGCGGCGTAGACCAGAAGGCGGGCTGTCGGACGTCAGGTTAGGGCAGGCAGGCAGGGCTTGGCAAGCTGTGCGGCCCTGTCAGGCAGCCATCTTCGCCGCAAGTGCCTCCAGATTGGCCAGCCCGGCTTCCCAGCCCGCCTTGAACTCGCCATCCGCATCTGGTCCAGCAAAGGAGGATACGGCAACCGAGACATGAAGCCGGGTGCCATCGCCCTCTGTCGCGATCCGGTAGGTGACAAGCGTGGTCGCGTTGGTAGCATCGCCCATGTTCACTGTCTCGGTAAAGGCGGCATCGTGTGGTCCGTCAATCCTGTACCAGCGGGTGTCGACGGTGAATTCCGGATTGTCCGCGGGCCCCGCGTGGTGCGTCTCAAGCCCGCCAACCCGGAAGTCCGACGTTTGCAATGTCATGACCATCCCTTCGCCCGGCGCGTTCCAAGTACCGCGCATCTCGGCATCTGTCAGGACATGCCACAGGCGGTCTGGTGTCAGGGGAAATGTGCGGGTCAGTTCAAAATGTCCGGTGTCGGTGGTCATGTCCGGGTCCTTTCCAGTTGGTCGGCGAGGCGGGCAAGCCGGTCCATCCGGCCCTCCCACATCGTCTTGTGCGCGTTGAGCCAGTCCGCCCCGGCGCGCAGGGCATCGGGCCGCATCTCGACCGTGCGGACGCGCCCCTTTTTCGTGCTTGTGACCAACCCACTGTCTTCCAGCACCTTGAGATGCCGCAGGAAGGTCGGCAGCGCCATGTCGTGCCCGTCATGCAGGGCGCTGACCGCAGCGGGGCCGTGGATCAGCTGTTCCACCACCGCGCGGCGGGTCGGGTCAGCAAGGGCACTGAAGAAGCTGTCGAGTTGGTTAGTCATGTGGCTAAGTATTTCTGTTGGGCGATTCGAGTCAAGACACTTAGTTGAATGGCTATCTATTGACCTGTGGATAACATCTTGTGGGGCTTTCCTGCGCGCGCGCCACGACATATCGTGGACCGCATGACTGACGCCCCCCGATTCATTCACCTGCGCACCCACTCCGAATACTCGCTGCTTGAAGGCGCCATGCGCCTGAAAAAGCTGCCGGGCGTTGTGCGGGATGCTGGGATGCCCGCCATTGCGCTGACCGACACGAACAACATGTTTGCAGCGCTTGAGTTCTCGGTCGGCATGGCCGGGGCGGGGGTGCAGCCGATCATCGGCTGCCAGGTCGATCTGCAATACATGACCCCGCGCCCGGGCGAGCGGCCCCGCGATCCTGCCCCGCTGGTGCTGCTGGCCCAGACCGAGGCGGGCTACGAACATCTGATGAAGCTGAACTCGTGCCTTTACTTGCGCGAGGGGTCCGAGCTGCCTCATGTGACGGTTGACGAACTGGCCGCGCATTCTGATGACGTCATCTGCCTGACCGGTGGCCCCGACGGCCCCGTCGGGATGCTGCTGCAAACCGGCCAAGCGCCTGCCGCACAGGCCCTCATGGACCGGCTCAAAGAGACCTTTGCGGACCGGCTCTATGTCGAGCTGCAACGCCATCCGGGCGAGGGTGGCCAGCCCGAGGCCGAGCGTTTGACGGAACGGCCTCTGGTCGAAATGGCCTATGCCATGGACCTGCCGCTGGTTGCCACCAACGACGTCTATTTCCCAAAACCGGATATGTACGAAAGCCACGACGCGCTGATCTGCATCGCCGAGGGCGCCTATGTCGACCAGCAGGAAGCACGACGCCGCCTGACCGCCCAGCACTACTTCAAATCTCAGGCCGAGATGGTGACGCTGTTCGCAGACCTGCCGGAGGCGATCGAAAACACGGTTGAAATCGCACAACGCTGTGCCTTTATGGCCTATCGCCGTGACCCAATCCTGCCGAAGTTCGCAGATGACGAGGTGCAGGAACTGCGCCGCCAGTCCAACGAAGGCTTGCAGGAGCGGCTGAAGGTCATCCCCCATGCGACCTCTGTCGATGAATACCAAAAACGTCTCGATTTCGAGTTGGACATCATCGAAGGCATGGGCTTCCCCGGTTACTTCCTGATCGTGGCCGACTTCATAAAATGGGCGAAGGATCACGATATTCCGGTGGGTCCGGGCCGTGGCTCCGGTGCGGGCAGCCTCGTGGCCTATGCGCTGACAATCACCGATCTTGACCCCCTCCGCTATGCGCTGCTGTTCGAACGCTTCCTGAACCCCGAACGGGTCTCGATGCCCGACTTCGACATCGACTTCTGCATGGACCGGCGCGAGGAAGTGATCCGCTATGTGCAAGAGAAATATGGGCGCGACAAGGTGGGCCAGATCATCACCTTTGGTGCACTTTTGTCGAAGGCCGCTGTGCGCGACATCGGGCGCGTGTTGCAGATGCCCTACGGCCAGGTGGACCGGCTGTCGAAGCTGATCCCGGTTGAAGGGGTCAAACCTGTCAGCATCGAAAAGGCCCTGAAGGACGAACCGCGATTGCGCGAAGAAGCGCGGAACGAGGAGGTCGTTGATCGGCTGCTAACCTATGGCCAGCAGGTCGAGGGGCTGCTCAGAAACGCCTCCACCCACGCCGCCGGTGTCGTGATCGGGGATCGCCCGCTTGATGCGCTTGTCCCGCTCTATCAGGACCCGCGCTCGGACATGCCTGCCACCCAATTCAACATGAAATGGGTGGAACAGGCGGGCCTTGTCAAATTCGACTTCCTCGGCCTGAAAACCCTGACGGTGATCCAGAACGCCGTTGAACAGATCCTCGGCTCGGGCCGCAAACTGCACATCGCAGCGGATGGCACTGAACTCTATACGCCCGCGGATGGGATGGAGAATGACATCGGCGGCATCCCCCTCGATGACGAGGTGTCTTACAAGCTCTACGCCGCAGGCAAGACGGTCGCCGTGTTCCAGGTGGAAAGCTCGGGCATGATCGACGCGCTCAAGCGGATGAAGCCCGACTGTATCGAGGATATCATCGCCCTCGTGGCCCTCTACCGACCGGGCCCGATGGAGAACATCCCGAAGTTCTGCGAGGTCAAGAACGGGCTGAGCGAACGCGACACCCTGCACCCCTCCATCGACCACATTCTGGACGAAACCCAGGGCATCATCGTCTACCAGGAACAGGTGATGCAGATCGCGCAGGAAATGGCGGGCTACAGCCTCGGCGGCGCCGACCTTCTCCGCCGCGCCATGGGTAAGAAAATTCAGGAGGCGATGGACGCCGAGCGCCCCAAATTCCTCGCCGGATCCAAGGAAAACGGCGTGGATGAGGACAAGGCGCTGGAAGTCTGGCACCTGCTCGACAAGTTCGCGAACTACGGCTTCAACAAGTCCCACGCGGCGGCCTATGCGGTGGTCAGCTACCAAACGGCATGGCTCAAGGCGAACCACCGGGTCGAATTCATGGCCGGTGTGATGAACTGCGATATTCACCTCACCGACAAGCTGGCGGTCTACTTCGAAGAGGTGCGCAAGGGGCTCGACCTGCCATGGGTGCCGCCCTGCGTGAACCGCTCCGATGCAACGTTCAAGGTGGTCGACGGCGCGCTGGTCTACGCGCTGGGCGCGCTGAAAAACGTGGGCGTCGAGGCAATGCGGCTGGTGCAAGAGGCCCGCGGCGACAAACCTTTCGTCAACCTCTTCGACTTCGCCCGCCGCGTGGATCTGAAGAAGGTCGGTAAGCGCCCGCTCGAAATGCTGGCCCGTGCAGGCGCCTTCGACCAACTCGACCCCAATCGCCGCCGCGTCTTCGACGCGCTGGATGCACTCAGCGCCTATTCAGCGGCCGTGCATGATCAGAAAAACTCCAACCAGGTCTCTCTCTTCGGCGAGGCTGGCGACGACCTGCCCGAACCGCGCCTCATGCCGGTGGACGACTGGTTGCCTTCGGAACGGCTTGGCGAAGAACACAAGGCGGTTGGTTTCTACCTCTCCGGCCACCCGCTCGACGACTACATGGGTCCGCTGAAACGCAAGGGTATCCTCACGCTGGACGAGGTCACGGCCAAGGCCGAAAGCCAACCGCTTGTGGCCAAGCTGGCGGGGGTCGTGTCGGGCCTGCAAATCCGCAAATCCGCCCGCGGCAACCGCTTTGCCTTCTGCCAGATGTCCGACACGACGGGCGCGTTCGAGGTCACGCTGTTCTCCGAAAGCCTTGAGAAGGCGCAGGACCACCTCGAAACCGGCGCGAAGGTGATCGTCACGGTCGAGGCGACGATGGAATCCGACCAGCTCAAACTGCTGGGCCGATCGGTCGCAGCCATCGACACAGTCGTGGCCGATGTGGGTGGCATGGGGCTGCGCATCTTCGTCGAAGCTCCAAACGCGCTTGCATCTGTCGCAACCGTGCTCGAAGGGGCGGTGACAGCAGCCAAGGGCGCAGGGCGCGGTCCCATCACCGTCTGCCTCATGGATGACAGCCTGCCGGGCGAGGTTGAGATGGATCTGGGCACGGAATACCCGGTCACACCGCAGATCAAGGGGGCGATCAAATCGCTGTCCGGCGTGCTGGACGTGCAAGAGATGTAGGCAACGCTCCGCCCGCATCGCTGGACCTGAAGCGCTCTTGTCGCTAATGACGTCTCCGGGACGCTAAAAATCTGTGGGAGGAGACGCACCTGATGCGACCGGCAATGGCATGTCTGATGCTGCTTGCGCTTGCCGCCTGTGGCGATCCCTTGCGCGGTATCGAACGGGTGTCCGAAGGGGCGATGCTGCCGGCAGAACCCGGCAACAGCGCGCTTCCCTCTGCAGAAGAGCTTGCGCGCGAAGGCCCCATTCTGACCGATCTTCTGAATGACGCAGACGCCGAGGTGCCTTCTAGTGACGGACAGACAACCCCTGCACCCTTGGGCGCCGAGGTCTCGGACGTCGCAGCCATCGTCCGGCCGCAAGCAGACGCAGCACGCGTGGAACAGATCCAACGCACACCACGCGCCTCCGGCGGCATTCTGGGCTGGCTGAGGAGTGCAGGACAGAGTGATACAGCGGCGAATACAGGTGCCGTACAGGCGGCTGCTACCCCGCAAGACGCGGAAACAGCACTCCTAGCCAAGGCCGAAGATATTCCGGCAGCGCAAATCCCGGCGCTTGTCGAGCCAGAAAAGCGGCGCGGGCTGTTTGGCCGCCCCCGCGTCTCGACTGCGCGCGATGCGAATGTCTTGGACGTGGCCCCCGGCATGACCGTCCCCTTCGGGCAGATCGCCCGGGTCTGCGATGCCCGGCCCGCCCAAATGGCCCAAATGGTGGACAAGGCCGCCAGCAAGGGGCGCGGGTACACGCTCTATGACACTGCTCCGGATAGCACCGCACAAAGAACCTTCTATGTCACCGGCTTTTCTGACAACTGTCCGCGCCAGTTCACGGCGGCCCTCGCGCTGTTTGGCGATCCGGCCTTCCACGAACAACTACGCTATGGCCTCCCGGCCGAAGAATACCCCTATTCCACAACCGACAAGGCGTATGAGCAACTCAAACGCCGTGTGTGCAACGTGGGTCGTAACAAACCATGCGGTGATCGGATCAGCCGATTGTCACGCAACACGACCTTCATCAGCGCCTATGAAAATTTCACTGACAACGGGCGCTGGGCGGACATGCTGTTGCACGATGGCGCCGTTCTGGCCACAGCCCTCAAAACACCCTGACAGCAACGCATCTGCTCACCGAAGGACAGATCTCAACTGGGCCTTCAGGTTCAATAATGCGGCGGTCGCTCATCGCCGATGATGACACCACCACCGCCATCTGCCTCACGCTGCGCTTCCCGCTCCACCAGCATCTGCACCCGGCGCGTGAGAAGGGCTATCTCGGTTTCCTGCCGTGCCACCACGTCCGACAATTCGTCCACCGTGCGCTGCAAATGCGCGATCTGTTCTTCCAATTGTTCCATCCCTCCCTCCTGCCATCTCACGCCCTGCTTGCCCAGCCCCCATGCCTGCGGTATCCCCGCGCCCGAACGCAAACCCGGAGCGCCACCATGGCCAAGCCCAAGAAAACTCCACGCCCCAAGGCCCAGACGCCCAAGGGGTTCCGCGACTATTTCGGCACGGACGTCACCGACCGGGCCGAGATGTTGCAAAAGATCGCCGGGGTGTATCATCGCTACGGGTTTGACGCGCTCGAATCCAGTGCTGTGGAAACGGTCGAGGCGCTGGGCAAGTTCCTGCCGGACGTCGACCGCCCGAACGAAGGTGTTTTTGCCTGGCAGGAAGAAGACGGCGACTGGCTTGCCTTGCGCTACGACATGACGGCCCCGCTGGCGCGCGTCTATGCGCAACATCGCAACGACCTGCCCAACCCTTATCGCCGCTACACGATGGGGCCGGTCTGGCGCAATGAAAAGCCAGGTCCTGGGCGGTTTCGACAGTTCTATCAATGCGATGCGGACACGGTTGGTACTGCGTCGATGGCCGCGGATGCCGAGATCTGCGCGATGCTCTCCGACACGCTCGAAGCCGTGGGGATTGAGCGCGGCGACTACGTGATCCGCATCAACAACCGCAAGGTGCTGAACGGCGTGATGGAAGTCGCGGGCCTAGCCGGAGACGACAACGAAGCCGAACGCGGCATCGTCCTGCGCGCCATCGACAAGCTCGACCGGCTCGGGCCGGACGGTGTGCGTGCTCTGCTGGGCGAAGGACGCAAGGACGAAAGCGGCGACTACACTAAAGGTGCCGGTCTGAGCGACGCCGAAGCCGATACCGTCATGGGCTTTATGGATGCCAAACGCGATACGGGTCCCGACACCGTTACGCGTCTGCGTGAACTGGTCCAAGGCTCCGACATCGGCGCAAAAGGCGTCGCCGAACTGGAAGAAATCGCCGCCCTCCTCGACGCTGCAGGCTACGGCCCCGACCGCATCGTGATCGACCCTTCCGTCGTGCGAGGCTTGGGCTACTACACTGGTCCCGTCTACGAGGCGGAACTCACCTTCGACGTCCAGAACGAAAAGGGCCAGACGGTCCAGTTCGGCTCCGTCGCGGGTGGGGGGCGCTACGATGACCTCGTCAAACGCTTCACCGGGCAGGAAGTGCCAGCCACAGGCGTCTCCATTGGTGTCGACCGGCTGCTCGCCGCCCTGCGTGCCACGAACCGCATCGGCACAACTGAACAGGGGCCGGTCGTCGTCACGGTCATGGACCGAGATCGTATGGCCGACTACCAGAAAATGGTGGCCGAACTGCGCAGCGCTGGTGTCCGGGCCGAGGTCTACCTCGGAAACCCGAAAAACTTCGGTAACCAGCTCAAATATGCGGACAAACGAAACGCCCCTATCGCCATCATTGAAGGCGGGGACGAAAAAGAGCGCGGTGTGGTGCAGATCAAGGATCTCTATCTGGGCGCCAAGATTGCTGAGACGGCGACGCATGAGGAATGGGCCGAAAATCCCAGCCAGTTTGAAGTGCCCCGCGACCAGATGCTGGCAAAGGTGCGGGAGATCCTGAACCAATGACCCAAGCACGCCAGCGGGCCTATGCCCTGCGCGACAACTTTGTCGCGGCGGGCGCACAGGCTGTGGAACCTCCCATCCTTCAACCCGCCGACCTGCTGCTTGACCTCTATGGCGAGGATATCCGCGCGCGTGCCTACGTCACCTCTGACGCACTGCGCGGGGAACAGATGCTGCGCCCGGACTTCACTGTGCCGGTGGTCCAGATGCACATGTCAAACGGCGCCGAACCCGCACGCTACACCTATGCGGGCGAGGTATTTCGTCGGCAGGAGGAAGACCCGGACCGGGCCAATGAATTCCTGCAAGTGGGGTACGAGGTGTTTGACCGCACCGACCCGGCCGCCGCAGATGCCGAGGTGTTCGCCCTGATCGCAGATGCGGTCAGCACCCAGTCCCTGCGCGCAGCGACTGGTGACATCGGCGTGCTGATGGCCGCCGTGGACGGTCTCGATACATCCGAGCGGCGCAAGGCCGCCCTGCGTCGCCACATCTGGCGTCCGCGCAGGTTCCGCGCGCTGCTCGACCGGTTCTCGGGGCGCAGTGACGTGCCGGAAACCCGGGTGGCCCTGTTGGCCGGCGAAGTACAGACAGACGCGCCGCTGACCGGATTGCGCAGCCGGACGGAAATTGACGCGCGGATTGCCGCACTACACGCTGATGTCGCTGAGCCACCTTTGTCAGGCGCGCAGATGGACAGCCTTGATGCGCTTTTGAATGTCCGCGAAACGCTGCCCTTCGCGCTGGCGCAGATGCACACCCTTTGTGTGGATCTGCCCGCCATTCGCCCCGCCGTGAAACGCATCGACGCGCGGGCCGAAGCTCTCAGTGCGCGGGGTGTGGACGTGGACAACCTCGAATTCGAGGCCAGTTTCGGGCGCACCTCAATGGAATACTACGATGGTTTCGTGTTCGGCTTTTACGCTGAACAGCGGCCCGATCTGCCACCCATCGCCTCCGGCGGGCGGTACGATGCGTTGACCCGTCGCCTTGGCGCGGGCCAGGAAATCCCGGCAGTGGGGGCTGTCATCCGCCCCGGCCTTCTGGTCGAATTGGAGGCGATGCCATGATCAAGCTGGGTGTGCCGTCCAAGGGGCGGCTGATGGAAAAGACGTTCCAGTGGTTCGACAAGCGGGGCATCACGCTCAGCCGCACGGGATCGGATCGCGAATATGCGGGGGCCGTCGACGGTATCGACGGCGTGTCCCTCGTGCTGCTGTCTGCTGGTGAAATGCCACGCGAGCTGGCCGCCGGACGCATCCACCTTGGGGTGACCGGCACCGACCTTGTGCATGAAAAGCTGCCACTTTGGGAACAGCAGGTCGAACCGATGGCCGAGATGGGCTTTGGCCACGCAGACCTCGTTCTCGCTGTACCGCAGGCATGGATCGACGTGGACCTGACCGATGATCTGGATGCGGCTGCGGCTGCGTTTCGCGCGGCCCACGGGTTCCGCCTGCGCATCGCGACCAAGTATCACCGGCTGGTGCGGGACTTCCTGCGCGAGGCGGGCGTGGCCGATTATGCCCTTGTCGACAGCCAGGGCGCGACCGAAGGCACGGTGGCCAATGAGACGGCTGAGGCGATTGCCGACATCACATCGTCCGGGGACACGTTGCGTGCCAACCACCTCAAGATATTGAGTGACGGTCTGATCCTTGCCAGTCAGGCGACGTTGTGGCGCTCGCGTATCGCCGAGGTGCAGGATGATGATCGCGCCGTACTCAAAGAATTGCGTGCTCGTCTGGGTTAAGCACGCGGTCGTGCGCCGCTCCAACCTGCGATCAAAAGACATGTCACTTTAAGCACCTCCAACGCGACAAAGATCAGATGACCGTGGCTGGAGCTATCGTAAGGTGCGCCCGCAATGATCAAATCGCTGCGTGCCTCAAGCATCGGTTGAACGAAGATCTGTTGGATCAAGAACACGCAGATTGCGGCAATGACAGGCAAGGGGAGCCGCCATCGCGCGAGCATCGCGAGCACGACAATGACGATCCCCAACAGCCATTCGAAGTACCCGATCCATGTGAACTGGGCACGACCGACCTGCAGGGCGAGCGACAGGTCCAGTGTGTCCACAGTGAATTTTGCGGGTGCCGCAATGAGGTTTCCGCTTATGCAGGCCCCTGCCCAGAGGAACATCAGTGCAACGATTGCACGTTGGGCGGTTGCCATGGTGTCAAAGGACCCCAATTTCGGCCAGCGCGCGGTTCAATTCGACTGGCAGCGGATCCTCCCGCTCGCGGCCTTTTGGTAGGTCCGGCGGGGTGTCTTCGGGCTTGAGATATCGCCATCCTTGAAACGGGCGTTTTAGCGCGGATTGAACCCGCACCAACTCGGGGTCTGACACGATGGCACAGCGGCGTATGCCATCGCTGCCAATGACTTCATCCAGCCGGATAATACGCTGACGGCAGGTCAGAACGCCTTTGACGACCCAGAAAATCGAACCACCGTTCAGGATTTCCTTTTCCCGCTTGGGCCACATGCGGGTGACATGGCGGGGAAAGCCATCGGCGGTTTGCGCGCGCTTGGTCTGTTGCCAAGCCGCCAGGCTTTCATAGCTTTCGCTGCCAACCGACAGTTTGATCAGGTTGATGTACTTATCCACAGAGTCGTCCCCAAGCCACACTCTATATTGTAGCGTGTATCGGCGCTTCTGCAATCTGTTGGGGTGTGCTACGGTGGTGATCTTCTGCCGACCGATAGATTCGACTGCCACCATGGGGATGTTCTGATGACACGTTTCGCTGCGCCGATCGCCGAACAGATTTGGGATATGAAGTATCGCTTCAAGGAAGCTGAAGGTACGCCCATCGACGCGACGGTTGAAGAAAGTTGGCGGCGCATTGCGCGCGATCTTGCAAAGGTCGAGAAAGACCCCAAGGCCTGGGAACACACGTTTTACAACGCCTTGGAGGATTTCAAATTCCTGCCTGCCGGTCGCATCACCGCCGGGGCTGGGACAGCACGATCGGTCACCCTGTTCAACTGCTTTGTTATGGGGACAATCCCAGACAGCATGGCCGGTATATTCGACATGCTGAAAGAGGCGGCTCTGACCATGCAGCAGGGCGGCGGCATCGGCTACGATTTCTCGACCATCCGGCCCAAGGGGGCAGGGGTCAAAGGAGTGGCCGCAGATGCCTCTGGACCTTTGAGTTTCATGGACGTCTGGGATGCGATGTGCCGGACGATCATGTCCGCAGGAAGCCGACGCGGCGCAATGATGGCGACCATGCGCTGCGACCACCCGGACATCGAAGATTTCATCACCGCAAAGTCCGATGCGGCGCGCCTGCGCATGTTCAACGTGTCCGTGCTGGTGACGGATGCGTTCATGGATGCGGTCAAGTCTGACGGGTCTTGGGATCTGTTGTTCGACGGCACGGTCTACAAGACGGTTCAGGCGCGTGATCTGTGGAACGGCATCATGAAATCGACCTATGATTACGCGGAACCCGGCGTGATCTTCATCGACCGGATCAACGCCGCCAATAACCTGAACTACTGCGAGACCATCGCGGCGACAAACCCCTGCGGTGAACAACCCTTGCCCCCCTACGGCGCATGCCTGCTTGGTTCCATCAACCTCGCGCGTCTGGTCAGTCAACCATTTGAAGAAGCTGCGGGATTGGACGAAGTTGCGCTGTCCGAACTTGTCGCCACAGCAGTCCGTATGATGGACAACGTGGTCGATGCATCCCGGTTCCCACTCGAAGCCCAGGCGCGCGAGGCACAAGCCAAGCGCCGCATTGGGCTGGGCGTCACCGGGTTGGCAGACGCGCTGTTGATGATGGGCCTGCGCTATGGATCGGACGAGGCGGCGCGTCAGACCGAGCAATGGTTGAAAGCGATCGCCCGCGCCGCCTATCTGGCGTCGGTGCAATTGGCGAAGGAAAAGGGTGCCTTTCCTCTCTTTGATGCAGACGCTTATCTGCAGTCAGGCACGATGCAGGCGATGGACGCCGACGTGCGTGATGCCATCGCCAAGCACGGCATTCGCAATGCGCTTCTGACGTCCATCGCGCCAACGGGTACGATCAGTCTTTACGCTGGAAACGTATCGAGCGGGATCGAACCGGTCTTTGCCTATGCCTACACGCGCAAGGTCCTGCAAAAGGATGGCTCTCGCACCGAAGAGGAAGTCGTTGATTACGCGGTGCAAATGTGGCGCGATAAGTTTGGCGATGCCGAGCTGCCCGACTATTTCGTCAATGCGCAGACACTGGCGCCTTCTGATCACGTGAAGATGCAGGCTGCGGCGCAAAAGTGGGTCGACTCGTCGATTTCGAAAACAATCAACTGTCCCGAAGACATCAGCTTTGACGACTTCAAGAACGTCTATATGCAGGCATGGGACACAGGGTGCAAAGGGTGCACGACATACCGTCCGAACGCGGTGACAGGCTCGGTTTTGACTGTGGCCGAGGATAAACCGGCCGAGGCACCGGTGCTGGCCAATGGCGACGCTGAACCGCTGCAGCCTCATGGTGATGTGATCTACATGGCTGAGCCCTTGGACCGGCCCAGCGCACTTGAAGGCAACACGTACAAGGTCAAGTGGCCGGACAGTGAACACGCGCTCTACATCACCATCAACGACCTGGTGATCGGCGGGCATAGACGTCCCTTTGAAGTGTTCATTAACTCGAAGAATATGGAGCATTTCGCATGGACGGTTGCCCTGACGCGTATGATCTCGGCCGTGTTCCGGCGGGGTGGGGACGTGTCGTTTGTGGTAGAAGAACTTAAGGCCGTCTTTGACCCACGTGGAGGCGCGTGGATGCAAGGAAAATACATCCCGTCAATCCTGGCCGCCATCGGTGGCGTGATCGAACAACACATGATCAAGATCGGTTTTATTGAAGGCGAGGGCATGGGCCTCAAATCGGATCCGCAGGCTGACGTTGCTGGGATTGATGCGCCGCGTGGCAAAGCTTGCTCAAGTTGCGGTAGCTACGAGATGCGCATGATCGAAGGCTGTATGACGTGTGCGTCCTGCGGCTTTTCGAAGTGTGGATAAACTGGTTTGTTCCGGGTGAACTGTAGCGTGTCACACAACATGACCTAAACGTCTCAATAGGTCATTTTGGCTAGTGATACGAAAGGCAAGCCTCGGCTTTAACCGAGGCCTCTTTAATGTTTGGCAGGTACTTGGGAGCTGCGGCTTATTGGGGTCGCAGATGCATTAGATTTATTACGGAGTTTTGGGCGGGAAGCCGTCATTCGCCGCAGTTGCAATATGGAACTGCGCGTTTGAAAGGAGCCGACACTCCCAGGTTCCAAAAGAAACCATTACACCCGGCAATGAAGTTGCGGAAGCCAAGAGAAAAGGTGACCGAGGAGCGATATCCGGGCGTCGATTGTTATGTTCTTCTGGTTGAGGCGTTTACGACACATGTGTGGGACAGATCACCCTGTCCTTGGCTGCTTGAGGATGCACCAGGTAGGCAGGCGGTGATCGATATGATTGTTGCCAAGGGGCAGGCTGCGGGTGTTTGATAACCGCTTTAAGACATGTCTTTGGAACAGCGAAGGGCGCCTGATGGCGGATAGATGGGCCCAAGTATCGTGCCATATCCGAGGGGATCTAGGCATCAATGTCCGATGAACTGGCATTGATGCAGGCCCGCAAGGCTCCTTTGGATGAGAGGCTGACCCATTGTGCCGAATGCGAGGAACCTATCCCCGAGGCGCGCCGCAGAGCCATTCCCGGCTTGAACCTGTGCGTCGACCGCGTGGCCGAATGCGATGCAGTTTATAAGGCTCGGGCTAGTATCAACCAGCGCCGGTCTAAGGAAAGTCAATTGAAGCAACGGGGCTGGTGCAGATGCCTTGATTTCAGGAATCGACGCACTTTTTTCATTAATCGGTGCGCGGTTGCTGATCAGGATCGGCTAATGTCGTGCGAGGCTGCTTTCGGATCAGGAGGTGACGGCTATGATGTATCTGGATCTGGCACTACGCGGCGGCGCGATCACCTTGTTGTTTTTGTTGGCGTTGTTGCTGTGGCGTGCGCCAATTGGGTTGGAGGGTCGGCTGTCGGCGGCGGCTATCTCTGTCAGCAAGTCGTCGCTTCTGGTCACACACGCTGTGCTTCCTCTGGAGTTGCCGCCACTTGCGATGAACAACCTGCTTTTGCTGGCCGCCCTGACACCGGCGGCGATCACGTGGTTCATAGTCAGCATCTTTCTGGACGGACCCAGGCGACGTTGGCCGTGGATTGCGGCGGGTTTGGGGACGTCTGGCGTGATTTACGTTGACCTGATCTCGCCGGGCACGCTGCCTCTGTGCAACACAGTGGCCGTTGCGCTCTACGGTGCGCTAGTGGGGCTTTCCCTTTGGACTGCCCGGGATGATCTGGTGGATTGCAGGTGCCGGGCCCGCCCGGCCTTCGCTGTTGCGATTGCCGGTTTGGCCTTTGTTTTGACGGGTGTGCAGGCCCTTGGGCTTTTAGAGCAAGGGGCGCTTTTGTTGGCTCTGTTGCAGTCTTCGGGGGCATTTGTCGTGAGCTTGGCCTTTGCCCTTTGGCTGCTGCGCCCGGACGCATCCATGTGGCCAGGCGAGACAAACGAGACGCCCACGCCATCGCGGGCCAGTTCAGTTGCTGAGGGACCCGACACTGCGTTGATCGGTCGGATCACGGCCGCAATGTCTGCGGGTATTTGGCGAGAAGAGGGCCTGACCATCGGTGCGCTGGCTTCACGGCTGGCCGTGCCAGAACACCGGTTGCGCCGAGCCATCAACCGCGGGCTGGGGCATCGCAATTTTTCGAGCTTCATCAACCGCGCCCGCATTGATGCGGCTGCCGATCTGTTGCGGGACCCGGCGCATATGCACACGACAATGCTGGAAGTCGCTTATGATGTGGGTTTCGCATCGATGGGTCCGTTTAACCGGGCATTTCGCGCCGAAATAGGCTGCAGCCCGACGGAGTATCGCCGCGATGTGCTGTCTGAGGCACGCGCCGATTCTGAAAGATCATCTCCGATCTCTGCAAATCTGCACTGATTTCCAAACTCGGCGCGCATGGGGCCGGGGATGGGAGCATTTCTTGGGGCAGGCATAGCAGACAAAGGAGATGTCCCATGCGTGAACTTGCTTTGACCTTTGCAATTGTTGTCGCGAGCGTCGGTCAGGTGCAGGCGATGCCCGTCGAGGTCCCTTCCACTTATCCTAAGGAGGGGATGTTCTGTGGCTTTATGGAGTTGTGCACACCCAAGGCAGTTGCGCCGCGCCCAGATGTGACCCAGGACGACGACGACGCTGTGCAGCCCGTGTCGGAATAGCGTCTCGCCTAATCCAAGATGGCGCACACGCTGAGCCCGTGCGTGTACGTCAATCGCCGTGGAGGTGCAGGACCGGAGTATTCTGGGGCCCTGCGTCGCCATGTGGTCAGTTGCCACAGGTGTCGGCAGCCCCAATAGCAGCTTTGGGCCGCTTCTGTGAATACGGCCCAAAGTGGGGTTTTCATCCACTTTCCCAGCGATGCCTGTGGCCGTGTAAATGACTGGCTTGGCTTGAACGCAGCGGCATCATCCTAGCCTGGAGTAATGGGCTGTACCGGTTCGCCCTGCGCCTGCATCAAGGCTTCGAATTCCGGCACGCCCAGAGTGCCCAGAGTCTCGCCATTTGGCCCCAAGATTTCGTAAATCACACCGTCGGTGCCTTTGTTGCTGAACCAAGCGATGCAGTCTTCGTCCCCGCCGCCTTCGGTATGTGGCGCGCCGCCAGCGGATTTCTGAACAAAACTCGCGGTTGGGCGGATTTCGGTCAGTTCACCTTCGGCATCGTAAAGGCGCAACTCGCCCTGGATGATGAACGTGCTGTAGTCCGCATGATGCTTGTGCAGAACGACCTTTTCATTTGCGGCGAACTTCAACAGCAGATCGACGACCTTTAAATCCCGATCAACGTTGAGAACGTGGTACCAAAGGTGCTCAATGCCCTCGAGCGTGTTCCATTTGATATTCGATTGATCGAACGCAGCGGCGACCTCAGTTGCGGCCTTGCTGGCGTTGGCCCCTAGGGCAACGGCCGCGACAGTTGTGCCGATCGTAGTTAGACCCTCACGGCGTGTCATCTTGTTCATCTTCTTGTCCTTTTGATGATTTTCAGGGGTGTCGTCGCTGTGACAATGTTGGTCTGCGCAGCCGCATGACGGGCGCAGGCTGCCCTTCAGACGGATGTTTGACGGCTGACCTGTTCCCGCTCAGAAGAGTTTTTTCTCGTATTTCCACTCATCGGCGTCGGGCGTGACGCTGTCGAGATCGAAGTCATTGTCGATCAAATGCTGCGCAGAACGATCTCCGAGTTCGGCCGCGCGCTGGATGATCCGGCGGCCAAGCTCCTCGTTGTAGGTAACACCACGGCCGCGAAGAATATCCAAGCCATAGTTGAATGCCCCGACCGAGCTGCCCGCTTCCATGGAGCGGCGGTCCCACTCCGCAGCCGCGGCGGCATCCTCGGGCCCGCCCAGACCATTATCTTCCATCCAGGCCATCCAGGTCATCGCTGGAACGTTACCTTCATCAGCCAGGGTGCTGAAGATCTCGCGCGCCGTGTCATGGTTGCCGGCCTTCGACTCGATGTAGCCGATGAAGCCCAAAACCGGATGCGTCTCCCCGTGCCGCATACGGTCGATATGGCTGCAGATCGTAAGCTCTTCGGGATTGTGGGTGCCGTACGCGTCCGACTTGTGCTTGCCGCATTGCCCAAAACTTTGTGCAACAGCAGGTGACGCAAGGACGGTGAGGAGTGCAATAGTCGGGACAGTCAATGAATGCATACGCATCTGGGTCTCGCCTCTCATTCAAGGTGTTGGATCACGATACACTTGAACAATTCGGCCCAGCTGATGTGCGAATTTCCCGCAAGAAATATGCAAAAAAAATGCAAAAACGGCTATTCCAGAAGCCGATAGCCAACGCCACGCACAGTTTCGATCACGGGAGATCGAGACTTGTCGGGGTCAAGCTTCTTTCGCAGGTTAATCATGTGCTGATCCAGCGCCCGTGAGTTGGGCATGAAGTCGCGGCCCCACCCAGCGTCGTAAAGCTCATCCTTGGTGACAACCTTGCCTTGTCGTGTTTGAAGAAATTCAAGCAAACGAAAGTCGCGTGGTGTCAAAGCGACTTCCAGCGTACCACGCCGCGCACTATGCTGTTCGGGCATCAGGACAAGTTGATCGTCAGGCTTGGTGTTGGTCCCACGACGCCAGAACAAGAACAGGCTCAGCAGCCCCACACTTGCCAGCAATCCCATCGCACCCCGACTGACACCGTTCAGAGATACGTGAAGTGCGTTCTGCAGCTCGCTGCGGGTGTAGATCAGACACACCCGAGGTGTGGGCTGGCAATAAAGAAGCTCCTTTCCGTACCGATCATAATTTGACCAACCGGCTTGAAAATCTTCGGACGTGAAGCGTGTGAGATCCTCCAATTCCTGCAATGAAAGATCAAAACGTGTGGGCGCATAGGTGTCTGGCCCGGGATACAGAACTGACCCGGTTTTTTCCCAGACCACGGCTTTCAAAAGGGTAGGATCCTTGCTGAGCAAAAATCCAACGCGGTCTGGCCGTGTCTGAACCTCATATATTGCGCGCGCATCAGCGGAACCCTTCGAAGACGCATGCTTCCAGGGATCACTGGTCACCCATAGGTAGCCAGACCCTAAGAAACAGATGACTCCGATCACCAAAAGCCAAGGTCGCATCATGACATCAGAATGCACGAACGCATGTTTTTTCATATGAGACATTCGTCAAAGCTGACACGGTTCAGCGTGGATTGAACGGAAAGTCTGTTCCGCAAGTTTTTTGTTTGAGTAGCAGTTGACCATGCAGGCGTGGCGAAGGTCCGCAAAAGGAACTGCGACCGCAGCATGTTCACTGTTGCTCCAAGGTTCCGTCCATGCCGTCCTCAATTGCGAAAAGCTGACTGGCCGAGAAAGTGCCGTGTCAGCACAAAGGCCAGAAATGAGCCCAAACAAAAGAACGCTGCGCGTGGCTGAGGTGTGGGCAAAGGTGTCCCGTCCAACTTTGCGCATCGGCGAGGAGGAGGCTCCACTTAGCTCATGCGACGCCCAACTGACATGTGGTTCATTACACGTCGACCGTCCAAACGGCGATGAAGGAAAACCGCAGCGATGTGCAGGCTCAAAAGCGCTCCGAGAAGGGTCGCGACTCCATCGTGCGCACGGTCTGCGGCTTGCGCGAGTGATGTATTCAGTGGGAGCACGGGCAGTGCAACCAGACCAAACGGCGTTACAGTAAATCCAAGCGCCGCGAGTTTCAGGTACCCCGTGATGGGCAACGCAAGGAGACAGATGTATAGCGAGCCGTGGCTGATCATGGCGGCGATGCGCAGGCCAGGTGAAGTGGATTTTGGCGGAGCTGTCGACAGCCAGCGCGACATCATGCGGACCACGGTCAGCAAGAACAGAACCGCTCCGACCGCGATATGGGCTTGGACTAGGGTTTCCGCAAAGATCGGGCGCGGTTCGTAAAGTAGGATATTCAGTGCTGCCAGAACTAACTGCACAGTAACGAGCGCAACCGCGATCCAATGGATCAGTCGCAGATGCAAGCTGTAGCGCACACTCACTCTTCGACACCTTCAAGATAAACGCTTACGTCACATGGGCTTCGACCGCCGCGATCGCACGTGAGCCGCGTTTCGCCCAGGATAAGCGCCGCGTCGAGAGAAGGCCTTGTGAAGGTGAAGTCGGTCTCGGCGGCGCCGGCATGGCACGACAAGCAGGACGCCTGTGGCCGGGTCGACAAGTTGACTGTTCCCTGCCCATTGAATGACCCATAGTGCCACTGCCCATCGACCTTTTTCTTGTGAAACACCGTGCTGAGATTGCCTGGGCTGTAGTAGGTTTCCATCAGGATGCGTGTGCCATCGGGCAGCGGCGCTCCAGTCTGTGCCACTTCCAGGACGTCAGGTGTGGTCAGCATACGTCTGTACGTACCATCTGTCCGATCAACTTGGGCATAGGCGACGTAAGGCTCGCCGTAGCGGTCGGTTGATGTCAGTGTTTCTGCGCCGGCCGCAGCGGCCGCAGCTAAGCCAACTACAGCCAATGAACGTCCGCGTTTCATTGTCTACCTCCTTCGTCCGGAATCGCACCGCCCCAATCATCGTCAGAGCGACCCGTGCACTCATCTCGCAATGACCATGGAATGCGCACCGCGTGCGACCGGGACGGAATGCTCCGTCTTGATCAGCTGCGTGTTGCCCGGATCGAGCGGGTCGGTCTGGATGCGCCAGAAGTCAATGCTCGATCCCGCGCGGCGATCGTCGAAATGGTCGTAATTCGCCACTGCAAGGTAGGTGCCGGAGTTATCGAACACGGCCGCTTCAGGCAGAATACCATCATAAGTGAAGGTGCCGACTTCGGTCAGATCACCCGTCTCTTGATCCAACGCGGCGAGCGTGACCGAAGAGTACCAAGTGATGCGGGCATCATCGTACGGCAAGTAGCTTCGCTCGAGGTTGGTCGTGGCGACCCACCTGCCATCCGGCGATACGGCAAGACCTTCGGGCGAAACCCCGGTCATCACCCGGTCGACCAAAGCGTGACGCACCGTGCCGTCATCGCGGGTCTCCGCATTCATGCGTACGGTCAAGACCTGCCCACGAGGTGCTTCGATCCAAATGCCTGCGATGTCCGGGCCCCAATAGAGAGCGTTCGTCACGGCGTGATTGCCATCCGGCGTGAACAGGACGCGGTATGGTGCGCGATCGATCTCGACAACGTTGCCGTAAGGTTCGACCTCCAGGTTTTCCGTGATACGAGCAAACTGCATAGTGTTGGCGAACTGGTTGATCCAAACCATGATCTCGCCGTCCGGATGCCAGTCCATATCCATGATGTTGTCTTCGCCGAGTGCGTACCCTTCGATCGTTGGAGAGACTGGCTCGGCAAGCGTCCCATCCTCGCCAATCCGGAAGATTTGCATTGGCGTTTCACCGCCAGATCCGCCGTCAATTGAGTAGGAAACGGCGACAAGAGTACCGGTTGGGTTCACTTCGACAGCGATCGGACGCTGGCCAACAGTCAACGTCTGCAATACCTCGGGATCAGATGGATCGGCAAGGCTGACCACGGTCAGCGTCGAGCCAATGGACTTGTCGCCAAAGCTTTGCTCGGCGTCGTTGTCAGGACGCGGCGTGAAGGTTTCGACGACAAATGCAAATTGACCATCCGGAGTGATTTCGACCGCGGCGGGTGGTCCAGCCACCGAGTTTGATGCAAAGATCTCCGCCGCCTCCCAAGCGCGCGGATCACCATCCAACGGGATCACAGCAAGTGTATCAGCGCCCTCACGCGGGCCCAGCATCCCGTTGACGTAGGCAGAGGACACCATGTCGGCATCTTGAACAGAAACGAGGAACCTCCCTTCGAATTCAAGCTGCCCACGGGCGTCGCGTGACCCGGCTTGTTGCGCGAAGGAGGGGGCCGTCAGTGCCGTCGATACGGCCAATATGGTGAGTTGGGTCTTCAAATTGATCTCCTTTCATGACGAGGGTGCATCGCTTGATCCGAGCAGTTCCCGACATAAGATTGATCAATGAAGGCGGCTTACCATGCAGTGAGCCGATAAGTTTGATAAACTGGAGTTATCAAAGGTGTTTGCCCTCACCGACTATGAAAGCGTTATCGCAATCGCGGAGGAGGCGCACTTCGGCCGCGCAGCACGGCGTCTGAACGTGACGCAACCCGCTTTGTCATCACGATTGCGGCGGATTGAGGAAGAACTTGGAGTGCGCCTCTTTGAACGGGATCGCGGTGGGGTCAGCGTCACTCCCGCGGGCGAGCAGTTTGTCGAGGGGGCGGAACGTGTCATCACCACCGCCGAAGAAACGACGCAATCGGCTCGAAATGCACAGGCTGGGTTGGGCCAGACTCTCCGCATCGGTATGACCCAAGTCGCCGCATATCAGATTGTAATTCCTACGCTCATCGCATTCCGTGCACATCACCCGCACGCACGCGTCAAGCTCTATGAAGGGACGACGGCTGGCCTCGAAAAGAGGCTGGAACAGGGGATGATCGATGCCGCCTTCTTGCACCCGCCACTTCACGCGCCAGACCTGTCCGAGACCTTCCTTCTTTCGACACCCATGGCGCTGTTTGATGGCAACCCTGACCCCATGAACCGCAAACCCATGGTCGCTTATCCCCGCTCCGAAGCCCCTGTGCTGATGGGGGCATTGGCCCGTCAAGCAAATGAAGGAAGTGGCGAATACCCGGCAGCGGAAGCAGACACGATGCTGGGGGCTATCATATTGTCGCGCGCCGGCTTCGGGCCTTTCGCAGCCACCGAGGATTACCCGACACCATTCGAAAAGTCAGAGCACTGCTTGGCATCTACCGATACCGGCCTCAAGCTTGAAACGTCGATTGCCCGACGTCTTCTCGACCGCAGGCCCATGATCGCAACGCTGATAAAATCGGCTGTAAGCGCAGCGGGGTAGGAGGCGGATGATACACCACATTCTCTTTGTCGGTGATAGTCTCCACATGCCTTTTCACGCGCGTTCATCACGCAATATCCGAGCAGAGTGACACGTCATGTGCGAGGTGATCAATCAGCGCGCGCACTCGGGTGGTTAAACGGCGGTTCTGAGGAAACAAAGCGGCGACCACGAAGGGTGTCACGCGGCACCCGGCAAAAAGCTCGACCAACTCCCCTGATTTCAAGGCTTCGGCAACGGTGTAGGCCGGACAGCGCGCAATCGCGATGTCATTTGCGGCTAACCGTGCCGAGGCGGCTGGCGCGTTGGTGCGAAACCGACCTTGGACATGTACTGCCAGTTCCTGGCTGTCCACATTGAAGCGCCAGACCGTCGGGTCCGTCATGTTGCCGTCCAGAATGCACTGATGAGTCTCCAACGCCAACGGATGAGATGGCGTCCCATTTCGTTTCAGATAAGCCGGTGATGCGCAGACCACCAAAGGCATTGGACCAAGTTGGCGGGCCTTGAGTGAGCTGTCGCGCATTGGGCCAATGCGGATCGCGAGATCGAGACCCTCCTCGATAACGGACACCCGCCGGTCTGAAAGCCGAAGATCAATCTCGACCTCTGGATGCTGAGCCGCGAAATCAGCAAGAGAACGCGCAAGCCGTACCGAGCCAAACCCGGTTGGCGCCGAGATATGAATAACACCGCGCAAAGCCGACTGTTGGTTTCGGACAGTTTCCTCCAGTTCGTCGAACCCATCTAGAAGCGGTTCACACATGGCCAGATACGTGGCACCCGCATCCGTCAGGGACACACTGCGTGTGGTTCTGTTCAACAGTTGCACGCCAAGCGCGTCCTCCAAATCCGCAACGTATTTGCTCACCAGCCGTGCGGACCGCCCCATGCGCTGCGCGCCGACTGTGAAAGAAGCATTCCTTGCAACAAGCGCGAAGGCCCGCATGCGGTCGATCTTGTCCATGACAGATTGCGCCTCTTGAGGGCTTAAACATTCCCATTTTGTGACGATTATCATCAAATCGCGCAAGCAGTATCTGTGTCTTCAAATCAATTAATCAAAGTAGGAGCCGATACATGCCAAACGTCATTCGCATTCACCACTTTCCAAAATCGGGCCACGCACATCGCACTTTGGTCTTCGCCAAGATCGCAGGTATTGCCCACGAGGCTGTCTTCGTCGATCTCGCTGCTGGTGAACACAAAACACCCGCATTCCTTGCCATGAACCCAAATGGACAGGTGCCTGTGCTGGAAGACGGCGCGACAATCGTTTCGGATTCAAACGCTATTTTGGTGTACCTCGCTCGAAAGTATGCGCCCGACTGGATGCCAAGCGATGTGGAGGGCGAAGCCAATGTTCAAAGATGGCTGACGCTTGCTGCCGGCGAGATTGCCTTTGGCTCTTGCGCGGCTCGGCTCATCACAGTGTTTGGCGCGCCGCTGGATGCGGAGTTCGCTGCCGCTACCGCTGCCAAAGCCATGCAGAAACTGGAAGATGGTCTGAGCGGTCGTGATTGGCTTGTTGGTGATCGACCAACGATCGCTGACGTGGCCACATATTCTTACACGGCCCACGCACCCGAAGGAAATGTTTCATTGGAGCCTTACCCGAATGTCCGTGCCTGGATTGCCCGGTTCGAGGCATTGGACGGTTTTGAAGCGATGCCAGCCACCGAAATTGGTCTCGCGTCCTAACTCCGCAACGCTCGGAGGCCCGTCAGCCTCTGGGCATGCCCACAAGACTGAACTGGACAAGCATATGTCAGCTGAAGCACCACGTTACCCATTGCCGCCATTCACGCGAGAGACAGCGATTGAAAAAGTGCGCCTAGCCGAAGACGGCTGGAATAGACGAGATCCGTCCAAAGTCGCATTGGCCTATACGCCGGACAGCAAGTGGCGCAACCGCGCCGAGTTCCCTGAGGGTCGCACCCAGATCAAAGAGTTCCTGACCCGCAAGTGGGCCAAGGAACTGGAGTACCGACTGATCAAGGAGCTCTGGGCATACGAAAGCAACCGCATCGCGGTCCGCTATGCCTATGAGTACCACGATGACAGCGGCAACTGGTTCCGCGCCTATGGCAATGAGAATTGGGAGTTCGACGACAACGGCTATATGGCGTGCCGTTTCGCCAGCATCAATGAACACCCGATCCAGGAAGAGGAACGCAAGTTCCGCTGGTCATTGGGGCGGCGTCCCGATGATCACCCAGGCCTGAGCGATCTGGGCCTTTGAGCAAAAAGGACAAATCGATGTTTTATGCAGACAACCCATTTCATTCAGGCGAACTGGCAGCGCAAGAACGCGCAGGCGTCAACGGGCTGGCCGCACGCGTGGCACCTTTCATTCGTGACTTCATGCCGGATCAACACCGCGCGTTCTATCAGGCTCAGCCCTTTCTGGTTGCTGCTTCCGGCGATGCACAAGGGCGTGTCTGGACGACCGTCATTGAAGGCGAAAATGGATTTATAAGTTCGCCGGATTCACGCACGTTGTCGCTTGCAACAACGATTGATCCGCAAGATCCACTCAGCGAGGCCATTTTGGACGGCGCGGACATTGGCGTGGTGGGCATCGAGCTGGCGACCCGTCGCCGCAATCGCTTCAGCGGCAGAACACGTCGAACCAAGGAGGGGTTCGCGATCGAGATTCGTCAGACATTCGGGAATTGTCCGAAGTACATAAACGAGCGGGAATGGTGGCGGGTCGATACCTCAGCGCATGAAGCTATAGCATCTGACGAACTCACTCCCGAACAGATGACGCTCATAGCATCTGCGGATACTCTGTTCGTCGGATCCGGTCGGAACGGGTCGCAAAACGCCGTTTCCGATGGCTATGACGCCTCACACCGCGGCGGTGAGCCAGGGTTTGTCCAAGTGGCCGGTCCGACCCGACTGCGCATCCCGGACTACTCGGGCAACAATTTCTTCAACACAATTGGGAACCTACTCGAAGACCCGCGGATCGGGCTGCTTTTTGTCGACTTCGCAAATGGCGGACTTTTGCATGTATCCGGGCGAGCCACCATCGACTGGACCCCAGAGGAGGCGCGCGATCCAAACAACCTGCGTGTTATTGATGTGGAAATTGATGCCGTTATTGATAGGCCCGCAGCGCTCTCCTTACGCTGGACAGCCGAGCCAGTGGCAACGACCAAGCTCGCCGTGACGGACAAGGTGGTGGAAGCCGAGGGCATTGTATCGTTCCATCTTGCATCCGCGAACGGAGAAGCGCTGGCGCCTTTTCGTGCGGGTCAACACCTGCCAATTACGCTCGATATTCCGGACCAGAGTACGAAGGTGCAGCGGACATACTCGCTGTCCGGTTCAGCGGCGGACTCTCACTACCGGATCAGCGTCAAGCGTCAACCTGGTGGTGTCGGCTCTCACTTTCTCCATGACGACGTGCGCGTCGGTGACGTGATAGAGGCCAAACCGCCTTCTGGTGATTTTGTGATCCCCGACGATGATACGCCCTTGGTTCTCGTCAGTGCAGGTGTCGGCCTGACTCCGATGCTTGCCATGCTTTATGAAGCCTCGGCAAGCAATAGTCACAGGTCGGTTTGGTATGTTCACGGCGCTCGAAACGGGCGCGCCTATGCGCTCGGTGATGAGGTAGATCAACTGGTTGCGTCAAATCCCAACTCGACACGGAAAATCTTCTTCAGTGCGCCGGAAGGCACCGATCATCTGGGCAAAACCTTCGACGTCCAAGGCCGGATTACGGCCGCAGATCTCTTGTCGCTTAGAGCGGGATCGGACGCACACTATATGCTTTGCGGGCCGCTGGATTTCATGACTGGACTGAAAAACGGTTTGGAGGCAGGCGGTGTCCCGGCCGACCAGATCAAATTTGAAACCTTCGGAGCGTAGTTTGGTTGTCCGCAATGCCGACTGTGAATGCGGCATCTGCGACGACGCTTGCTGTCATCATGGGGAAGGGGGCGTGTATCTGATTTGGTTCGGTGTTCAGATGATCCGATGCGCCAAGCCAGATGAAACTGCGGCGCGAGGACAACACAAGCTAAATTCACTGAAAACCCCTTGATTTCAAGGGTTTCTCACATCTGCTGCAAATCCGAAGGCCGTTGTCTTTTTCGCGGCCCTCTTCCTACAGTTCGCCACTGTAGATACACCTTTCTGGCCTCAATTCCTGATCATGTCCGCGAGGTACATCGTTGTGGACGGGCTATTTCCGTCTGTCTACAAACTAGAGTCAACATGTATTGTTGAAACACTAACGGTCAGTGCACGAGTATGTGTTGAACGCATCGGCGGCGGCTCTGCTCCTCGGGCTGAAGTTAACTTCGCGCCATTGAATAGAAGAGCCCACATTCGTCTTTGATGGACCGCGGCGCAGCAGAAATGATTGGCGTCGGGCGCCCGGAATGGGCCGTCAAGCGAAGCACTTAGAAACGAAACGTCCAAAAAGCTCCGTCTTGGAGGATGATCGTCCTTCGGGTGGATACACAAACCAAATTGGTGCTTCCGCTTGCCAAAGTGATCCCGGCGCAACTTCCACAAGCGCGCCCGCATCAAGTTCTGCTTGCACGGCCAATCGAGACTTGATGGACAAACCAAGGCCCTGAGTTACAGCACCCGTCAATGTATCAGAGTTTGAAACGAGCACACTGGCCTGAACGGTTGCGTCCTGCCGCTGTCTCTTTGCGTTGGTAAAAGACAACCGTGTTTGCCAAGGCAGACAGACCCACGGTAGTTCAAGAGCGTCTTGCCACGTTTCTGGGGTGCCTTGGCGAGACAGAAAGCCGGGCGAAGCACAAACAATGCGGTCGTTGTCGCACAGCTTGCGCGCGACCAGAGCACTGTCCGTGAGCTTGCCAACGCGAATGGCGCAGTCTTGCCCCTCTCCGGACAGCGACACAAAGCGATCGACTGCAAGAAACTCGATCCGAAGTTGAGGATGCGCTCGCTGAAAATCGGGCAAGGCGGGCAAAATGAACCGGGACAAAATCCAGGGCGACATCGTGACACGCATCAGTCCTCGCAATTCAGCTGCCCCGCTTCCCGCGTCGCGTTCAGCTTGTGCGAGATCCGCAAGGATTGCTTCGATGCGCTCAAGGAAGATCCGCCCTTCATCTGACAGCTTCAAGGCTCGGCTGTTCCGGTGAAACAGAGTGAGCTTAAGGGCAGCTTCAAGCTTGCCAAGCCGGTGGCTGGCCGTCGCTGGAGAGATGCCAACACGCCGTGCGCCAGCCGTGACGCCTTCGGCTTCTGCAATGGCGACAAAGGTCTTCAAGTCATCGATAGAGTACATTCGAATTCTTCAAATGGTGGTTTCTAATTTCAACATCTTTCCACGACTTTTTCATTCGCGCTACTGCGATGTCAACAAATGGAGGAGATGTCATGAAACGCCTTTTGTCTGCCGTCAGTACGATTGCTGTATTGGCCAGCCCCGTTTTGGCCGCGGGATTGGAAACCTACCTTGAATTCCCAAAGGATATGCCTCCCGGCAATCTGGCGATTGGGCCGGACGGGCGCATGTTCATGTCCGTTCATGAATTTTATGGCCCGGAACTGCGGGTGGTTGAAGTCATGCCCGACGGCAGCACCAAGCCTTATCCGACCGATGACTGGGCCCGCGCACCACTGGAGGACGGCGACGGCTTGCAAGGCGTTCTGGGTTTGCGCGCTGACCGCACTGGCGTGCTTTGGATGCTCGACGGCCAGGGCGACGGTCAGACTGGGCGTGTCGTTGGGTGGAACACCAATTCCGAAGAGTTGCATGCGATCTACTATGTTGGTCAGCCGGCAGCACGCCCAACTTCTTTCCTGAACGACCTTGCGGTCGATCTGGAAAACAATGCCATCTATATCTCGGACACTGGCGACGGCTCCAACTCCGCCATCATCGTGATCGACATGGAAACCGGACGTGCCCGCCGCGTGCTCGAAGGCAGTGCGTTTACCGTGCCTGAGGACACGCCGATGATCATCGATGACCGCGAGATCCTGTTGGGCGGCAATCCCGCCAAAATCGGCATAAATCCCATCACCATCGACCCTACAAACACATGGGTTTACTTCGCGCCGATGACGGCTGCGTCGATGTATCGGGTGCGCACAACGGATCTTTTGGATGACAGTCTGAGTGACGAAAAACTGGCCGCCAAGGTCGAACGCTACGGCGACAAGGTGATTTCGGATGGCTCGACTGTGGACGCGGATGGGAATGTCTACATCACCGCGATGACGGACAACGCGATTGGTGTGACCAAATCTGACGGTACCTATGAGGTGCTTTATCAATCTGACGAAGACCTGCCTTGGCCCGACGGGTTTTCGATGGGTGTGGACGGTTTTGTCTATGCGACGATCAACGAACTCCACCGCTCACCGGTTTTGAACGGCGGTGAGGACGCATCGCTCGGCACCTACCGGATCGTGCGGTTTCCGGCCCTCGGCACTGCCGTGAGCGGGAGGTAGCGCGATGCTCTATCGTTTGGACTTCACTGTTGAATACGATGCCACCATGCAACAACAGGGTCTCCTTGGCGTTTGGGCCGAGGAAGCCGAGGCCGCCCTTGGTGCCAAATCCGCGGGCGTCGTAAAAGATCTCTGGAAAGTGGTCGGCGAACGCAAAGTGCTTGCCATCGTCGATGTCGAAACACCTGACGCGCTGGACCAGATCCTGTTCGATCTGCCGATCATGCAGAAGATGGGGCATCACGTGCAGGTCGATGTGAAGTCACTGCGGCGCTACGAGGATTTCGCAACCGACGTCAAAGACCGCATTGGCCGTTAACGCAAAGGCATCTTCGATGACAAAAATGGTTCATTCCTGCATCCGCGTTTTTGACGACGAGAGATCCATCGCCTGGTACAAGGACGCCTTCGATATGGACATTGTCAGCCAACTTGATTTCGACAGTTTTCGCCTGACCTATCTGGCGACGGCGGCCACCGATTTTGAGCTTGAACTGACGCTCAACAAAGCACGGAAAGACCCATATGACCTGGGCGACGGCTATGGGCACCTCGCCTTTGTTGTGGACGATGTCGACGCCCATCATGCGTCCTTGTCCTCAAAGGGTGTCGATATTGGTGACCTCGTCGACTTCGCCCCGGGGGGTGACCTGGTTGCGCGGTTCTTTTTCGCAACCGACCCCGATGGCTACAAGGTCGAAGTCCTTCAGAAGGGCGGGCGTTTTCACTAAAGGCCCGCTCGCTAAACACCACCTAAATCCAAGGAAAGACATATGCTGCTCCCACGCCAAAAGACACCCGACCTGACCTTGCCGACTCTCGATGACGGCACGTTTGACCTTGCCACTGAAGCCTCCGAACGGGGCACTGTTATCTGCTTTTACAGAGGGCTTCATTGCCCGATCTGCGCCAGTTACCTAACCGAACTCAACAAGCGCGTATCCGACTTTGCCGAGCGCGGCGTTGGCGTCATCGCCATCAGTAGCGACGGCGAAGAGCGTACTCGTGCCATGTCTAACAAAATCGAGAATGACGGCATGCGCTTTGCCTACGACCTACCGTTGCCCAAGGCGCGTGAATGGGGGCTCTATATCTCGACTTCGCGCGGCAAAACGTCAATTGGTATCGAAGAGCCGGCGCTCTTTTCGGAACCAGGCCTGTTCATGGTGACGCCCGAGCGAACCCTTTACTATGGTTCGGTACAGACCATGCCGTTCGTACGACCGCATTTTTCAGAGCTGGTTAGTACACTGGATTTTGCAATTGCGAATGACTATCCGGCGCGAGGAGAGTACGTCGGGGCTGTTTGAAGGATCACTTTCACATTCCTCATTTTGATCGAGTTTCACCGACAATTGTGAACGTCCGCTGTGACGAAGCTGCAGCGCGGCAAAGAAGTCCAAAACCAGTGACTGCAAAGGGCCGCGTCCGTCTATGGTCGCTCAGTTGCCTCTTCCCAACCGTTAAGAAGCGTGGTTCGCCGCCCGGGGTATTTTTGCCCAAGTGCTTTTAGCTCTTCCACTCTCTCCATCTTAAAATGCCGGTAGTCTTCCTTCGTCTCGCACCAGCCGACAAGGTACCTCGTCCGATCCAGAAACGCGATCAACAGAGGCCAGACAATCCTATCCGTCGTGCTACCGTCACGATCAGTGTAGATAAGTTGAAGCCGATATTTTTGTCGGATTGCGTGGCGCAACAGGGCGCTGTCAAACCGTTCGAATACAGTGGCGCGGGTCTGAATAGGTTTCGTACTGCCGTCCAAGACAACGGGGCAGAGCTCCGTTGGGATGGCAGAGGAAAGCTTCGAGACCAGATCACGGGCGGCGCGGGCCAATGATGGATCGGCCTCCGAAGCTACCCAGGCGGCACCAAGGGCCGCAGCCTCTAATTCGTCCGCTGTCAGCATCAGTGGCGGCATGTCGTACCCGTCATCAAGCACATACCCGACGCCAGCTTCGCCCGTGATCGGAATGCGTTGAGCATGGAGCTCTGCCATGTCGCGATAAAGCGTGCTGAGTGAGATTTCCAATTCATCTGCTAACTCCCGTCCTGTGATCGGCGACCGGGTAGATCGCAGTATTTGGATAATCTGGAACAGGCGTTCGGTGCGACGCATTTT
>NZ_JBYNDP010000134.1:0-9361 GCF_059783535.1 Tateyamaria sp.
GAAGGATCACCGCAGGTCTTGTCGCGGAACAGCCCGTAAATACTGACATAAGTGCATTTAACCCAATGCGTTTTTCCTAAGGCCGCGCCAAAAAAGTAATGACCACCAGGGAGACTACAATGAAAAAAATCACCACAACATGCGCCACGCTGGCTGCGGCGACGATGCTAGCATTGCCCGTCGCTGCACAAGAAAAATGGGACCTGCCGATGGCATATTCAGGGTCCAACTTTCATTCCGTCACCGGCGCCGAGTTTGCTGAATGTGTGACAACCGGCACCGGCGGCGCCATCGAGATCACAACGCACCCCTCCGGCTCACTCTTTGCGGGTGCAGACATCAAGCGCGCCGTGCAAACCGGCCAAGTCCCAATTGGCGAACGCCTGCTGTCGGGCCACCAGAACGAAAGTGCGATCTTCGGCTGGGACTCGGTTCCCTTCCTCGTGTCGTCCTTTGATGAGCATGACAAACTCTACGGCGCGGCCAAACCACATCTCGAAGAATTGCTGGCCGAGCAGAACCTGACCCTGCTCTACTCCGTGCCATGGCCGCCACAGGGCCTCTACTTCAACAAGGAAGTGAACGGCGTGGCCGACATGGAGGGGATCAAGTTCCGCTCCTACAACAACGCCACCGCACGTCTAGCCGAGCTGACCGGCATGCTGCCCGTACAGATCGAGGCGGCTGAAATCAGCCAGGCCTTCGCCACCGGCGTGGCTGAATCCATGGTATCGTCGGGTGCCACCGGCTACGACCGCAAGGTCTGGGAAAGCCTCAGCCACTTCTACGCCGTGGATGCCTGGCTGCCGCGCAACTACATGCTGATCAACTCCGACGTCTGGTCGGGCGTGGACGACGCCAACAAGAACGTAATCAACGCCTGCGCCAAACTAGCCGAGTATGCGGGGACATGGCGCGCCAAGGAGTACACCGGCTTCACCCTCGCCGGTCTGGCCGAAGGCGGCATGGCTGTCGGACCTGCAGGCGATGCACTGATGTCCGAGCTCAAAGAGGTTGGCGCCACAATGACGGCCGAATGGCTCGAAGCTGCGGGCGAAACAGGCAAGGCCATCGTCGACGCCTATAACGCCAACTAAGCAACGCAAGGCGGATCGATCCATGACGGACCGGCCCGCCTTTCCTATGCGCGGGGGACAGACCCATGACCGGACTTCTGCGCGGTCTGCGCCGCGTCCTTGATTTCATTTACCTTGCCGCTGGGGTACTCGCTGCCCTTTGCCTGATCGCCATCCTGCTGCTGATCGTGGCCCAGATGGTTGCGCGCTGGACGGGTGAAATTTTCCCGGGTGCAGCCAACTATGCGGGCTACGCTATGGCTGCCGCCAGCTTCTTTGCATTTGCCAACGCCTTGAACCGTGGCGCACATATCCGCGTGTCACTTCTGCTGAACGCAGTGCCTGCCGGGTTCCGGCGGTTTCTGGAAATCTGGTGCTTTGCCATCGCCGCAGGGGTCATGTGGTACTTCACCTACTACGCCTACTGGTTTGCTTACTGGTCGTGGAAGTTCAACGAGGTCAGCCAGGCCCAGGACGCCACGCCCATGTGGATCCCTCAATCGGTCATGGTCATCGGCGGTGGCATCCTCGCCCTGTCCCTGACCGACCACCTGGTCCATGTGCTCTTCCGCGGCGATCACCGGATCAAGCGGGACCTTGTCGACCAGAGCTTTGCGGAGTAGCCCCATGGAAGAAGTCTATGCCATCACGCTGTTCCTGTTTGTCCTGTTCCTTCTCTTGGGCACGGGGGTCTGGGTCGGCCTTGCCCTGATGGGCGTCGCCTGGGTGGGGATGGAGCTGTTCACGTCCCGCCCCGTCGGCGACACGATGATCACCACCATATGGGCCACATCCTCAAGCTGGACGCTGACGGCGCTGCCGCTCTTTATATGGATGGGCGAAATTCTATTCCGCACGCGGCTCAGCGAAGACATGTTTCGCGGCCTCTCGCCTTGGCTCGCACGGCTACCGGGCGGTCTCGTGCACACCAATATCGTGGGCTGTACGGTCTTTGCTGCTGTTTCGGGCTCTTCCGCCGCCACGCTGACCACGGTGGGCAAGATGTCGATCCCCGAACTGCGCGCGCGCGAGTACCCCGAACGCATCGTGATCGGCACGCTTGCGGGCGCGGCCACGCTCGGACTTATGATCCCCCCGTCGCTGGCGCTCATCGTCTACGGCGTCACCGTCAATGAATCGATCACGCAGCTGTTCTTTGCAGGCGTGTTCCCGGGCCTGTGCCTCGCGCTCATGTTCATGGGCTACGTCGCCGCCTATTCGTACCTGTCGGGCAGCTGGAACCCAAAGCGGGAGACCGGCATGTCTTTCGCCGAAAAGCTGCGCAACTCGCGCTTCCTAATTCCGGTCCTATGCCTGATCTTCGTCGTTATCGGATCGATGTATGCAGGCTATGCCACAGCGACCGAGGCCGCGGCGATTGGCGTGATCGGCGCACTGGTGCTGGCAGCCAGCCAAGGGTCGCTCAATTGGAGCACGTTCACCGAAAGCCTGATGGGAGCCACAAGAACCTCCGCTATGATCGCGCTTATCCTTGCAGGGGCGGCCTTCCTCAAGCTCGCGATGGGTTTCACCGGCCTGCCCCGCGCGCTGGCGGACGGCATCGCCACGATGGAGCTGTCGCGGTTTGAACTGCTGATGATCCTGATGGTGTTCTACATCGTGCTGGGCATGTTTCTCGACGGCATCTCGTCCGTGGTGCTGACGATGGCGGTGGTCGAACCGATGGTGCGTGAGGCAGGGATCGACCTGATCTGGTTCGGCATCTTTGTAGTCGTAGTGGTCGAGATGGCACAGATCACGCCACCGATCGGCTTCAACCTCTTTGTGTTGCAAGGCATGACGGAACACGAAATGGGCTACATCACGCGCGCAGCATTCCCGATGTTCATGATCATGGTCCTGATGTGTTTTGTCCTGATCTGGTTCCCCGACATAGCAATGTGGTTACCCGAGACGATGAGACAGGCACCTTAATACGTATCTGCCTCATGCCCATCATCACTCGTTGACTGCCGAACTCTCAATCCCAAATGATTGAGGCAAATAGCAGTCTCGTGGTACCCGAGTGGCTATCACCAAAGCCAAAGCGCGGAGCCTATAGGAATACGTTCATGTAACGTTCCATTTGACATTACCTGAACACATATAAAAAGGCTTTTTTTGTTTCAACACAGCTTTATCACATTGGTGCAGCACTTTGACCAAAAATTTCGTATTGTTTTACCTTAGCCCGACGCAACTTAAATGCTCCCTAGGGTCAGGACTCACTCATCACGGATGGAGTCGGAAGTTAAAGAAAACTCGAAAGCGCCTTCAATACCGTTTCAGGAGACTCAAGTTGCGGAAGATGGCCGACGCCACGCATCACCTCAAATCGGTTCTGGCCAACGAGCTCATGCAGTGCTCTGCCACGCTCGATCGGTATCCAGGGGTCATCCTCTCCCCAAATGACTTTGACCGGGCATCGAATGTCACCGAACAGCGGCTCCACCTCGGCGGTGTACTTTTCGTCCGCTTGTGCGAATTGGCGATAGAAGCTGCTATTCCCTTCCTCCGCCAGCCAGGGCGTGACCAGTTGATTTAGGTCTTCTTCATGTATCTCGCCTGCGAGCGCAACCTGAATATAGGCTACTACGATTGCCTTGTGGATGTGATCCGGAAGTCCGGTGAAGGCGTCAACATGTTTGCCAACGTGATCAAAAAATTCAGAACCCCATGGACGCATTGCGACTACGTTCATGAGAACATAACGCTCGAACTCGCAGCCATGGAACAGGTGAGCGCGCAATGTCGTCGCTCCTCCAAAGTCATGCGCGATGACAGTTGGGGACTCTAGGCCCCAGTTCGACAGCATTTCGGCAAACACCTTGCCTTGAACATCAAGTGAGGTCGGTTGATCGCCACGCTTCTCAGATTGCCCGTATCCCGGCATGTCGTACCAGTGAACTTTGTGGGTCTTTGAGAGTTCCGGAATGATCCGGTGCCAGGAAAATGACGGCCAGGGCCACCCATGCGCGACAATCAAATCAGGCCCTTCACCGCAACGTCCCGCCGAAACCCGACCTGCTGAGGTTTGATGCTCTTCAGAAAGTTTCCACATGGTCATAGGTCAACGCCTGATCCGTAACTCTCCTAATAGGCTACGCTGGTCGCTTGGCTTTGGGAAGAACCAGGAATTGTCGGGAGTCGTTTTTTGGGGACACCTCGTTGCGGCCCTATGCGGTCATTTTCCACGGAGCTCGTCGCTACGGTGCAGCCCGTCAGAGGAGACTTCGGGTAGAGAATTGAGCGAGGCGTCCCTCTCACTCCTTGACCAGCCCGATGACATTATCGAGGACCTGCGCTGTTTGCCCGTTGGGCCCGTGCGCGGTTCGGCGGACCGCATCTAAGAAAGCGACCTTGTTATCAGAAGCTGCATACCCAAGGGCGGCCAAGTCCTCTTCCCGTGTGGGGTAGGGATGATCTTCCTTATTCCATGACCATGGGGCTGCAGACCCATGCGTAACGATCAACAACATGCCACCCGCCGCAAGCTGGTCATATGCCTGGGCAAAGACCTTGCGCCGTGGGAAATCGAAAGGCGTTTGCAGGAACATCCCTGAGATGAAGTCAAAACGACCCTCAGGAAAGGACATCGCCAGATCATGGCGCTCGAAGGATATCCGATCCGTCACGCCCCTTTCCGCAGCGTTGGCCGCCGCAATGTTCAGGGCCTCTTGGGCGATGTCGGTTGCGACGACATCCCAACCTTGCCGCGCCAACCAGATTGCATCGTCACCCTTGGCGCAGCCCAGATCGAGTGCGCGGCCTGGGGAGCGATCTATTGCGAACCGTTCGAGCATGGCAGAGGGTTGGCCTCGTGTCCGATGGCTCGCGCCGCGATACAGGTCATCCCAGAAATCCTGCGCAGACTGTCCAGCTTTTGGTTGCATCATGTTTCCCCCTTTTTTTGAAAGATCACACCCAGACCGCACAGCAGGCTGGCCACCGCAAAGACGGCACCCGGAAAGATCAGCGCAGCTGATGCTGCGTCGCTGGTGGCGCCCGATCCGTTAACGAAATAGAGGCTGCCTACGATTGCGATACTCGGAGTGATGCCAATTTGCTGTGCCGTCTGGAGCATTCCCGACGCGGCCCCGGCTATGTCATTTGACACCTGAGCAAGTGCGCTCGACATCAGTGCGACATTGCTGAGCCCCATGCCAAATCCGACCAGCGCGAGCGGTATCAACAGAACAGGCGCCGTGATGTCATCGCCGGCTTGCGCGAAGGCGAATACGATTAGGGCGATGCCCACGCATGTCAGGACCGATCCGAGGCCCGGCAGCGACCACGGGTTTGACTGGCTCCACCGCCCTGCTACGGCCGCTCCGGCGACAGCGAAGATCGGATGCGCGGCAAGCGCCATGGCGACCTCCCCCGGCGACAGCTGAGGTCCGGCTTGCAAGGCGATCGCCAACAGAAAAGGAACGCCCGCGATGCCGCAAAAGACCAACAGGATCATGGACGCCGGTTGCAGAAACGGGGCGGACCTCAACAGGGCCGACGGCAGTAATGGCCCAATGCTGTCGGACACTGCGTTCCGCTGGGTATAGATAACGTAGGCAAAGAGCAGGAAACTCGCCGGAGGCAATACCATGATCCATATCGGCCACCCCATGGTCCGCCCCTGAACCGCTGCAAGAACAAGGCCCGTCACAGCAAGCGCAACCAGCAATCCGTTCCGAACGTCGATCATTTTTGAAGTGCCTTTGCCATCGGGGGCAGGAAAGGCACCGAGATCAGCAATGATAGAATACTAGGCGGGATGACCAACAGGAAGACCGAGCGCCACCCGAATCCGAACAGATCAATCGTAAGGATCGCACCGCCGATGATCGGACCCGCAACAGCACCCAATGCGCTGACCATTCCGAAGTCGCCCACAGCGCGCCGCCTCTGGTCTGGTGGTAGGATCACCTGGGTCAACGCCAGAACTTGCGGCATCATCGTCGCGGCCCCGACGCCCTGAAGAACGCGTGCTGCGATTAACGCCGTTATGCTCTGCGCCGTTCCCGCAGCCAGACCACCGAGTGCAAAACCTGCCACGCCAAACAGAAACAACCGGCGACGCCCCAAGGCATCACCGAACCGGCCCAAGGGCAGAAGCAGGGCCGCGAGGGGCACAAGATAAGCCAGCAAAATCCACTGCGACTGCACATCCGTCGCTCGCAAATCAGCCGCGATGCTTGGCACCGCGATGTTGACCACCGTAACATCCAGCAGCATGACGAAAGCGGCAAGCAGGAGAGCCCACACGGCTATCCACGGCCTCTTTGTGGCGAGCGTTTGGTCTGCCGACGGTTTCGACATTTGGGCTCGAGTTCAATCAATTCATGTGACCTAAAATGTCATATCAATATCTCGTGTCAACAATTGTCACGAGATGCGAGATCAGATACAATCCACCCCATGAGAACCGACAACAGGCTCCCCCGTGTGCTGCACATCTTGCTTCATCTCGACGAGATTGATGAGCCGGTGACGTCTGAGCGCATGGGCGAAATGTTCGGCATGGATGCCTCACTGGTGCGGCGAACTATGGGGGGCTTGCGCAAACACGGGCTAGTGGCCTCGATCAAAGGACACGGCGGCGGGTGGCACCTTCAGCGCCCGACTGCCGAGATTAGTCTGCTGCAGGTCTACACGGCACTCGGCTCACCGAACGTCTTCGCGATTGGCGCGCCAGAGCCGTCCTCGCCGTGCTTTCTGGAACATGCAGCAACCGATGCAACTAGAGCCGCCTTGGAGACCGCACGTCATCTCTTTGAGGAAGAACTTAAAGGCGTGTCCGTGGCAGATTTGGCTAGTCGAGTGAAGACCGGGATGCCCTCTTGAGTTCGCGCTGCCGGCCCAAAAGACATTCACCACCTATTTGCGATGCTGCGGTCACAGCCCGCATAACTGACATTCGCTACTATTGCGTTCTTGACTAGATCTCGAAGGATCAAGTCGCGGTGCGAAACAGCCTTTCGCTTCAAACTGAACGAAAGGCTGCTGCGTCTGTCATAGGCTTTGGTACCGCTGTCCCTCAGATTGGGTTGTATGGGTTACCAAGCGTAGGCGTCTTCAAGGCTATGAAAGTAACCCATTCGAAATGGCCTGCTTGTTTCAGGGATCGGGACCTCGCCGGGTGCACTGAGGTCGCCGGTCGCCACCGCTAACTTCGCAAGCCCCGCTTGCATGTATACAGGCAGGATTTCGCGTGCCCACCATGTGTCATAGCTCTCGGGTTGGCCCTCTTCGTTTCCTCGAAGCCAAGCAAACCCAGAACCTGTCTGATCAAGTTGCCGGGCATCAATCACGCCACGTTCCGGGCGATGAGCAAGACACAGCTGAGCGAATTCGCTGATTGCTTTTCGGAAAAGGGCGACGTCGACACTCGCGTCAGACTTCCATGAAAAGAGTAGCGCGTCATTATTCTCGGTTTTCTCGAAACTGTAGGCGGGTTCATTCGCAAGCATCATGGTGATGTCCTCTCGGTTTTGTCATGTACTCTGAAGACGTGGCCCAAAACTTGAATGATACGGTCGAGGACAATTTTTTTGCGCGGAACACGTATCCTTCTGGCGAATTCATTCGTCTGCATTGCAGTATGAAACAATCAAAGGTGCATACGTCATGAGCAGCCCATGTCCGGATTCGGAAGACGCCCTGGCCACCACGCTAAGTGCTGCCCGCCCGAAGTTGCACCGCTATTGCGCTCGAATGATCGGTTCGGCGATCGACGCCGAGGATATCGTCCAAGACGTACTGCTGACTGCACAGGTAAAGTTGCTCGGGTCGGACGTGATCAACACAGAAGCGTGGTTGATACGCGTTGCTCATAACAAGGCAATTGACCATTTGCGCTCTCAGGCACGCCACAAGACTGCCCCACTTGATGAACGCGACATTACGGGCTTCAACCTGCCGCCGTTCCACACACAAGAGATCGCCAAAGTTGCGCTATCTGTCTCTCTACAGGTTACGCCATTGCAGCGAGCCTGCGTTATTCTGAAAGATGTTTTGGGTTACACGCTTGCTGAGATCGCCGACATGCTCGAAGATCAGTCGGTTGGCTCCATTAAGTCGGCCTTGAACCGAGGCCGCAACAACTTGAAACGCCTAGGCGCACAAACCACGGAAGAACAAATCATCCCGCTTCCGCCAGCGGCTGCGGCGTTGTTGCAGCTTTATGCTAAGAGGTTCCGAGATCGCGACATACCTAGTATCCAAAAAATGCTGATAGATGACGTACGCCTAGATTTGGTTGCGGTCGTCCGCACCCAAGGCAAAGATCGTATTGGCAAATATTTTGGCAATTATCGTGCGCTCGACATTCTGGAATTGCGCTTAGGACAATGTTAACGCCGGGCAGCATTGTGGGTCGACGATGGCCAACAACCCTTCATCATACTGCTTGAATTCAACGCCGATCATGTTGTTGGCATACGCGACTTTCATTTCGCACGCTACGTCGTTGAAAATGTCACCTTCCATGCAGTTTGATCAGGAACAAGCCGACGCCGGCTTTCGTCGCTTTGCAACTAACGGCATTTGGCGCAGCGTCTGGAACTAGGGCTCAAACCGGTTATCGGACCGGCTTCGTCATGGATCGCAAACGGTTCAGTACCGGTGAGGTCCGATCAATGGAGAAGCTTGCTTTGGATTGAAGTAGCCGAATAGCAGCTTTGGCCGTGTCGCTTTGCTGTACTGGTCAAACTCCCCCGACCCTTTTTGATAGGCTTTGAAGGTTCGCGTCGATGATCTTGCCCATCATCATCTTCATCATGGTCTGCCCCAAGAGCCATCCGAGCGGCCGGTAATTGACACGATAGTCCAAGGTCCATGTGACCTTGGACTTGCCACCCATAGGGGTGATGCGGATTTCAGAACTTGCCTCGTGCAAGGGCATCGCCGCCATATGGTAAAGCCGAACAGTGTACCCGCTTCCGGGTTTCCATTTGGTCACTTCTTCAACCACGGACGTGCCGTTCGCGAAGTTGTTGCGGCGTTTCGAACCCAAGCCAACCTCACCATCGGTCAGGGCATCCACAGAGGTGATCTGTGGAGCAAACTCATCAATATGCATGTAGCGGCTGAGCACGTCCCACACCGCATCGGGCGTTGCGTCAATTGTTAGGCTGCGTTCGTGGTGGATCATCTTCTGGCTCCATTTTTCGTTCTCTGAGCCTGTCCTAGAAAACCCCACTCTCACCGTTATGACAGTAGTGTGAGAAGAGAGTGCAAAATGCGTCGCACCGAACGCCTGTTCCAGATTATCCAAATACTGCGATCTACCC
>NZ_JBYNDP010000135.1:0-1274 GCF_059783535.1 Tateyamaria sp.
GTCAGTGATTTGGCAGAACACCACGCTGATCGACTCCAAGCGCAAGGTGGCCGAAAGCCTGCAAGAGTTCCGCGACCAGTGGAAATACAACATGATGGATACCCATGTGCAGGCCCTGAACGCCTCTGTTCCGACCTTCATGCAGTGGGATGATCACGAGGTCACGAACAACTGGTCCGATAGCAAGGACCTAATGGGTGATGACCGGTACACCGAAAAATCCGTGCATGTCCTACAAGCTCGCGCCACACGCGCCTTCCACGAGATGACACCGCTGCGCATCACGCCGTCCGAGCCGAACCGGGTCTATCGCAAGATCAATTACGGTCCGATGCTGGATGTCTTCTTCCTCGACCTGCGCAGCTACCGTGGGCCGAACACCGCACCGCAGGGCGACACGCTGGACGACAGCACACGCGTTATCGGGGCCGAACAGATGGCGTGGCTGAAGCGCGAGCTGGCGAACAGTACGGCGACGTGGAAGGTGATTGCCTCGGACCAACCCATCGGCTTGATCGTATGGGATAACTTCCGCGAACAGGACGGGTCCGAAGGGATCGCGGATGGCACCAGTGCGGGGCCGAAGGGGCGCGAGCTGGAGGTCGCTGAGTTGCTGCGCTTCATCAAAACAGCAAACGTGTCCAATACGGTGTGGTTCACCGCCGATGTGCACTACACCGCCGCCCACTACTACGACCCTAACAAGGCACAATTCAGCGATTTTGAACCGTTTTGGGAGTTTGTGTCTGGCCCGCTGCATGCCGGTACCTTTGGCCCGAATGCACTGGACGGCACCTTCGGGCCCGAGGTGAAATTCGTGAAAGCGCCAACGGAGGAGCAGGGGGTGAACCTGCCGCCAAGTGCTGGTCTGCAATTCTTTGGTCTCGTGAACATTGATGGCGCCACGCAGGAGATGACGGTGCGCCTGATGGATCGCGCCGATACGGAATTGTATCGCGTAACGCTTGAGCCGAAGGGCATCAGCCTTTGACCACGTGGCGCGCCGGTTTCTCCGGCGCGCTACCCCTTGGGGTCAGTCACCGACCTTGCCCGATTGCGACCGCCGCCAAGCTGCCGTTCGCGCCATATGATGATCACCCCGCCAAGCACCACGAGTGATGCACCTATCACGGTCGCTGACGTTGGCAGTTCCGAGAAAATCACGTAGCCGATCAGGGCCGCGAATATGAGCGATGCGTAGTCGAACGGTGCCAGCATTGATGCTGCCCCGAAACGGAAGCTGGATGTAACCAGAATCTGCGCAAAGCCCCCGA
>NZ_JBYNDP010000135.1:1284-9353 GCF_059783535.1 Tateyamaria sp.
TTTGCACCAACGCGCGCAGGATGGATGCGCCCAAAACCATGAGGGCACCGAGAGTGCCTGCTGCACCGGCTGCACCGGGATCAATCGACAGGCGTGGCCAGATCACGATCATGACGCCCACCAGTCCAAGAGCGACGGCCGAGATACGGAAAAGGCGCACCTTTTCGCCCAGCATAATCGCGGCCAGGATGACCGTGAACATCGGCGTGGCATAACCAATTGCGGTGACTTCTGGCAGTGGCAACAGAGCCAAACCGCCAAAGGTAAGGGCCATGGCTGTTGTTCCGAACAACCCGCGCCAGATGTGGCCGGTCAGGTTCTTCGGTGTCAAAGCCTCGCGCATTTCTCCGGTGTTCCAGATCCACGCGACGATGATGGGCATGGCAAACAAGGACCGGAAGAATACGGCCTGGCCTGCGGGCACGCTTTGGGTCGCCACCTTGATCATGGCCGCCATGACCATGAACAAAAACACCGCCATCAGCTTCAAGGCGATGGCGGTGCCGGGTTTGTTCTGAGTTGTGGGAGCTTTCATTTCCCCCGATCCTTGTCGGGTCGGGAGAGGAATGGCAAGCCGATCAGTTCAGTTTGGCGACACCAAGCGGAACACTGAACTTTTCACACCAGATGTAGACTTCGTTGAACTCGGGCACATCCACGCCTGCTGGAACGACAAAGGATTGTGCGCCGGTCAGGTTGCCCAGCACGCCCGAGTCGGTGTTGCCGTTGTAAAAGCCGTCTTTGCCAAGGCCAACGCGCGGGTCAGGTGCGCCATCGAGGCTGAAGTCATCACCCAGTACAATGGTGTGGCTGCCGTCTGCGTTCTTGATAACTTCGACCGCGCCGGTTGTGATGTGGTCCGATGCGCCTGTGAATGTCCCGGTCGAGATGGTTTCGGCAGATGCGGGTGCGGCGGCAAAGCCGAGTACGATCGCGAGGGTCAGGGCAAATGATTTAATGAAGTTATACATGTCACTCTCCGTTTTGGACTGATTGGTTCCTAATTGAGGGATAGCATTTGGAACTGAACGGTACAAAACACAAAAGCGTGAGTTCTGGACTATTTGGTTCCGAATGCTATATTGAGGCTCAGATATCGGAGATTTCACATGGCACGCCCCAGATCCTTTGACACAGATGACGCGCTTGAAAAGGCGATGCACGTCTTTTGGGAGCGTGGCTATGAGGGCGCATCACTGCCGGACTTGCTGGATGGCATGGGGCTGACGCGGGGAAGCCTCTACAAGGCGTTTACTGACAAGAAGACACTCTTTCTGAAAGTGTTGGAGCGGTATGAAACCCAAGCTGTGGAAGCAGGTGTTGCGATGCTGAGCGATCCAGCCGTTCCCAACGGCGCCGAACGCATCATGGCGATGTTCAAGGGTTCGTACCAAAACGTGGTTGAGGGAGACGCGCGGGGTTGCCTGTTGTGCACAGCTGCCGCCGGGCCCTGCAACTATGATGAAGAAATTGCCAAATCTGTCTCACGCGGGTTGGGCACATTGCGCGATGGTATTTACGTGGCGCTGGGCGCGTCACCCCGACATGCGACATTAAGCGAAGCCGAACGCGGTGCTTTGGCCGATATGGTTCTTGCGCAATATGTGGGTCTGCGCACCATGGCGCGCGCGCGGATTGATCACGACACGCTGCATAATATCGTCCGCTCAGTTGGTGTGATGCTGGCCTAGCCGATGGGGCCGCGCACGCCGCCCGTCTGACCGCGATCGAGCAGCAGGTGATCGAGGATCACGCAGGCCATCATCGCCTCGCCCACAGGGACGGCACGGATGCCGACACATGGGTCATGACGGCCCTTGGTGATGATTTCGGCCTCTTCACCCGATTTGGTGATCGTCTTGCGGGTTTGCAGGATGGACGAGGTTGGTTTGACGGCGAAGCGTACAACGATGTCTTGCCCGGTCGAGATGCCGCCGAGGATGCCGCCTGCGTGGTTGGATGAATATTCGGGGCCATCAGGTCCCATCGATATTTCGTCTGCGTTCAGTTCGCCTGTCAGCATGGCGGCGGACATGCCTTCGCCGATCTCGACCCCTTTGACGGCGTTGATGCTCATCATCCCGGCGGCCAGATCAGTGTCTAACTTGCCATAAACCGGCGCGCCGAGGCCTGCCGGTACGCCCCGCGCAACGACTTCGATCACGGCACCAACGGATGAGCCGGACTTGCGCAGACCGTCTAGGTAGTCGGCCCAAGTCTCCGCCGCTTGCGCATCGGGCACCCAGAACGGGTTCTGATCGATCTGGCCCCAATCGAACTGTGCGCGGTCGATTTCATGGGCGCCCATACGGGTCATGTAGCCCTTGATTTCGATCCCCGGCACCAAAGTGTCGAGAGCCGCGCGCGCGAGGCCACCAGCAGCCACACGTGCTGCCGTTTCGCGAGCTGAAGAACGGCCACCACCGCGATAGTCGCGGATGCCATATTTCTGCCAGTAGGTGATATCGGCGTGGCCGGGGCGGAACTTTTCCGCGATGTCGCCGTAATCTTTGGAGCGCTGATCCGTGTTCTCGATCATCAGTTGGACAGGCGTGCCGGTGGTCTTGCCCTCGAACACACCAGACAGGATTTTCACTGCATCGGGTTCGCGCCGCTGGGTCGTGTACTTGTTTTGGCCCGGCTTGCGCTTGTCCAGCCAGTGCTGAAGCATCGCCTCGTCCACCTCGATGCCCGGAGGGCACCCGTCAACAGTTGCGCCAAGCGCCGGTCCGTGGCTTTCGCCCCACGTGGTCACGCGGAAGAGATGGCCAAAACTATTGATCGACATGGGACTGCTCCGACAAGGTTCACGGGGACATACGCCGCGCAGGATGCGATGCCAAGTCCGTTGAAAACCTGTTGTTTTGAACGCTGCAACATTCTAACAGGGCGATCCACGCAAAACCGATGGAGGCTGACATGGCAAAACGCATTGATCCTCAGGACCGCCCCTCCTTTCGAGGTGATCTCTAAACGCAGACGTTCGTTCCCGTCCGAGACCCGGGTCAAGACCGGTGATCGCATGGTGCATGGGCGATGTGGAACTTCGCGAAAAGCTTTGGTCGCAATGATCCTTGCCCGTGCGGATCAGGCAAACGGTTCAAACGCTGCTGCCTACGCAGTGGACGCTATGACGGCAGTTGGCGGGACCACTACTTTTAGAGAACGTGACTGAATTGCGAGGGCGCTTGCCACTTGGCGAGTGCCCTCCTATACCTGCGCTCACCTCGGGGTGTCCGTAAGGGCTGAGATGCATAAAGCGAACCCGTTGAACCTGAACCGGTTAACACCGGCGGAGGGAAGGTTTGGCTTATCCCAAGATCCTTATCCCGCCGCCTCTCTGATTGGAGGATGCGATGAAATACGCTTTGACCTTGGCCGCTGCGCTGGGTGCTACGACGGCGCTGGCCGACACCCCTGTTCTGACTGTTTATGCAGGTGACTATTTTACGTCCGAGTGGGGTCCCGGCCCAACGCTCGAAACGGAGTTTGAAAAGATCTGCGCGTGCGATCTGGAGTGGTCCACGGGTGACCTGGTCCCGCGGCTGTTGCTGGAAGGCGAACGGACCAAGGCGGATGTTGTGATTGGCCTGACGTCGGACGTGACGGCCAAGGCACGCGCAACCGGCCTGTTTGCGCCGCATGGGCAGGATAACTCTGCCCTGACGTTACCCATTGAGTGGACCGATGATATATTCCTACCGTTCAACTATGGCCACACGGCGTTCATTTACAACGAAACGACCATGGACGCGCCGCCTGCGAGCTTTGAGGAATTGTTGGCGCTTCCCGATGACGTGAAGATCGTCATTCAGGACCCGCGCACGTCTATTTCCGGCTTGGCCCTCGTGCTGTGGGTGCAGTCGGTCTATGGCGACCGCTCGGCAGAGGTTTGGGAATCGCTGTCCGACAACATCCTGACTGTGACCAAGGACTGGTCAGCCTCCTATGGCCTCTTCACCGATGGCGAGGCGGACATGGTGCTGAGCTACACCACCTCGCCCGCATACCACATGTTTGCCGAAGAGGATTTCACCAAGAAGGCGGCGATCTTCCCCGAAGGTCACTATTTTATGGTCGAAACCGTGGGCAAGATTGCCGGAACGGATCAGCCTGAACTGGCGGATCAATTCCTGGCCTTTGTGATGTCGCGCGACTTCCAGACCATCATTCCAACCGCCAACTGGTCGCTGCCATCGGCATTGCCGCAAGCGGATTGGCCCGAAGGTTGGTCGGAACTGCCGCTGCCGGAGAAGGTTTTGTTCTACTCGGAAACCGAAGCGGCGGACCTGCAAGCGGACGCGATTGAGACATGGCGCGCCGCGCTCAGCCAGTAAGACCTTGGGTTGGCATCATCGCGGCGGCCTTTGTCGTCGCGGTGGTGATTGCCGCCTTTGTCGGCATCAGCCAGCGGATTGAAGCCACCACTGGCCTGCGCGCTGCGGAATGGCAGGCGGTCCGTTTTACCGTTTGGCAGGCATTTCTCTCAGCGCTGATTTCCGTGTTGTCGGCTGTACCGGTGGCGCGTGCGTTGGCGCGGCGGCGGTTGCCCGGCCATACCCTGTTGGTGACCTTGCTGGGCGCGCCGTTCATCTTGCCGGTGATTGTCGCAGTGCTGGGGTTGCTTGCCATCTTTGGACGCAATGGCTGGCTAAACACGGGGCTTGGCCTGTTGGGATTGCCAGACGTGTCGATCTATGGAGCGCATGGTGTTGTTCTGGCCCATGTGTTCTTCAACATGCCGCTGGCAACGCGCCTGATCCTGCAGGGCTGGCAGTCAGTTCCGGCTGAGCAGTTTCGCATGGTGGGGCAGCTTGGCCTGTCGCCACGCATGGTGTTTCGCATCATCGAATGGCCAATCCTGCAGCAGGTGGTTCCGGGGGCTTTTGCCCTGATCTTTGTCATTTGTCTGACCAGTTTTGCGGTGGCGCTGACCCTTGGGGGTGGGCCGCGGGCGACGACGATCGAGCTTGCCATCTATCAGGCGTTCAAATTTGATTTCGACCTTGGGCGCGCGGCGGTGCTGAGCCTGCTGCAACTGGCCGTCGCGGGCGCTGCAGCGGTGCTGGCCCTTTGGATATTGCCGCCCATCGCCCTACAAACCGGGCGCGACCGGGCGGTGCGGCGGTGGGATACGCCAAGCCCGTGGGGGGACGCGTTCTGGATCACGCTCGCCGCCGGATTCCTGTTGTTGCCGCTTCTGTCTATCGCGCTGTCTGGTCTTGTCGGTCTGTCTTACATGCCCCTTTCCGTACTGAGTGCGACATGGACGACGATCTGGGTCGCTTGTGTCAGCACCGTTGTTTTGCTGGTCCTAGCGCTGCCGATGGCGGCGTGGTTGGCGCAGGTCAAGTGGGGCGGGGCAGAGGCGTTGACGTTGTTGGGCCTCGTCGCGTCGCCTCTGATGATCGGGACGGGATGGTTCATCTTAATCTATCCTTATGTGTCGCCCACGGCGTTTGCTTTGCCCGTGACCGCTTTGATCAATGCGATGATGGCGTTGCCCTTTGCGGTGCGCATCCTGCTGCCACCGATGCGGCAGGTGATCACAGACTATGGCCGTTTGACCATGGGCGTCGGTCTGCGTGGCATGGCCTTGTGGCGTATTGTTCTGGTGCCGCGGCTGCGTCCGCAGATCGGGTTTGCGGCCGGGTTGACCGCAGCGTTGAGCGTTGGGGACCTTGGGGTGGTTGCGTTGTTCGCGGACCCGGATGTGGCAACGTTGCCGCTGCAAATGTACCGGTTGATGGGTGCCTATCGGACCGAGGCGGCATCGGGCGCGGCGTTGGTTCTGGTGGCGTTGGCGTTCGGGATGTTCTGGATATGTGATGCGTGGGGGCGACGGCATGTTGCGGGTTGAGGGGCTGCAGATCACGCAGGGGGATTTTGCCCTGAGCGCGGAGTTCGACGTGGCGCGGGGACACAGGGTCGCCGTGATCGGGCCATCAGGAGCGGGTAAGTCCACTCTGCTGAATGCTTTGGGTGGGTATATCGACATTGCCGCTGGGCGGATCGAGGTGGATGGGCAGGACGTGACCCACGCACCGCCTGACCGGCGCGGCATCGCGATGCTTTTTCAGGACGGGAACCTGTTTCCGCACCTGACCTTGGCGCAGAATGTCGGGCTTGGCATACGGCCTGCGTTGCGGTTGGGCGCAGCCGAAATGGTGCGGGTCATGGATGCGCTGGGTCGGGTTGGGTTGCGTGACTTCGCGGATCGGAAACCCGGCGACGTGTCAGGCGGACAGCAAAGCCGGGCCGCACTGGCGCGGGTGTTGGTGCAGGCCAAGCCTTTGCTTTTGCTGGATGAACCCTTTGCTGCCTTGGGCCCTGCGCTGCGTGCGGAGATGCTGGATCTGACGTCGGAAGTGGCGCGGGATGCCGGGGCGACGGTTCTGATGATCACCCACGCGCCCGAGGACGCGGAGCGATCGGCGGATGATCTGATCTTTGTCGATGCGGGCCGGGCAGAGGCGCCCCGGGCCGTGGCCGAAATTATGGCCGATCCGCCCGAAGCGCTGCGTGCCTATCTAGGCCGCTGAGCGCAGGCATTGCCGCGTATCCACGATGCCAAGCGCGGCTTGGGCTGCTTCGCGTCCCTTGAGCACAAAGTGATCAGCGTAGATGCCCATGTGATGCGGGGTTTCCTGGAAATGGTGGGGTGTGAGCGAGACCGACAGGATCGGCACGCCGGTTTTCAGGCCCACCTGCATCAGTCCATCGACCACGGCAGACGCGACGAAGTCGTGGCGGTAAATGCCGCCATCAACCACCAGGGCCGCGCAGGCGATGGCGTGATACTGCCCTGTTTCCGCAAGTGTTTGAGCCATCAGGGGCATTTCAAATGCACCAGGCACGTCGAAGACATCCACTTGATTTGATGCGATAATTTCGGTGAAACCTTGCAAAGCCTGATCGACAATGGCGGCGTGCCACTGGGCTTTGACAAAGGCGAAGCGGGTGTGTGTCATATCAATCTCCTTTGGTTCAGACACGTCACCCAAGGCGATTGCGCACAGCGCCAAATGCACCCGTTTGGGCGCTGGCGATGCACGTTCTCTTTCATCCGGACTGTAACCGTCGGCTCAGGCCTTTCACCTGATCTGCTGGACCCCCGCGGTGCGGGGCGCTCGTGGGCTCCTGCTTGCGCAGATACCACCGGTGGGGAATTTCACCCCGCCCTGAGAACAGCGTCAGGTTGCCAAGTGACGCCACCCAAGGCAAGAGGAACGCGACGTATCACGGACCAGGCCCATGCACCCGAACCCGATCTTTCATACCGAGACTGATGACCGGAACATCGCCTGCGCGCGCGAACGTGCCTTTGGCGTGTTGGCCGTGAACGGGGAAGACGGGCCGATGATGTCGCACATCCCTTTTCTGATTGATGAACCGGGCGCGCTGCTCGACCTGCATCTTGTCCGGTCGAACCCGATTGCGCGGGCCTTGAAAGCACCGATGAAGGCCAAGATCGCCGTGAGCGGGGCGGACGGATACATCTCGCCCGACTGGTATGGTGTGGATGATCAGGTGCCCACGTGGAACTACATCGCCGTCCATCTGACAGGTACGCTCGAGCGGCTGCCGCAGGAGCAGATGCGCGACATGCTGGATCGGCAGTCAAAGCATTTTGAGGATCAGTTGCTGCCCAAGGCGCCTTGGAAGACCGACAAGATGACGCCCGAGGTGCTGGACAAAATGATGCGCCAGATTGTGCCGTGTCGCATGACCATCGAAGCCGTCGATGGCACCTGGAAGCTGAACCAGAACAAGCCGGATGAGGTGCGTTTGCGTGCCGCAAATCATGTGGATGCTTATGGCATGGGGCAGGAGACGCGCATCCTTGCTGCCCTGATGCGCGGGGCCTAGGCTGCGCGCGAACTCACACGGAGAATCGCGATGAAGCTGTTGATGGCGGGGCCAAGCCCCTTTGTGCGTAAGGTTCTGGTTTTGCTGCATGAAACAGGGCAGGCGAACGATGTTGAAACCGTGCAGGTGACGGCGGCGCCGGGTGGCGCTGATGCGACGCTGAAGGCGGCCAACCCGGTGGGCAAGATCCCGGCCTTGGT